>SKIE01000048.1 GCA_007116585.1 Wenzhouxiangella sp.
GATTCATGCCGTTCCTTGTGACTTGAGATTGGATTGTCCGAATTATTCCACACCTGTGCAGGCAAATGCTGGCACGGCCGTTAAAGATGGTCGATAATGGGCGGCTTTGAACCCGTTCCAGGCTGAACATGGATCAACTGATCGAATTCATCGGCAACAATCTGCTCCTGAGCGGCCTGTTTGTCGCCGTACTGGTGGCCTGGCTGGCGTGGGAAGTTGCGCGCCTGGGCCGCAAGTGGAAGGAGGTCGGCACGCTTGAAGCTGTCCGCCTGATCAACCGGGAAGACCCGCTGATCATTGATGTCTCCAACAGCACCGATTTCGCCAAAGGCCATATCAACGGCGCCCTGCACATGCCGCCCTCCCGCATCGAGGCCGGCAACCAGCAGCTGCTCAAGCAGAAGGAACGGCCCGTGCTGGTCTATTGCCAGCGCGGTCAGGTCTCCCCGCAAATGGCCAACCGGCTGGTCAAGCTGGGCTTCGAGCAGGTCCATTCGCTGTCGGGTGGCCTGACCCAGTGGGTCAGCGACAATCAGCCGGTCAGTCGGCACAAGGACAAGGGCGGCAAGAAAGCCAAGCAGCAGGGAAAAGGCCAGGGCAAGCAGCGCGGGAAAAAGGCTCAGGCCGATGCAGAGAACCCCTGACCTGAACATCCAATCACATCTCAATCAAACTAAGGATTACCAATGGCAGAAGAAACCGCGGGTAACGCCGCCGGCGCTCAGGCAGGCGCCACTGAAAACAACGGCATGCAGATGGTCATGCAGCACATTTACTTGAAGGATGCTTCTTTCGAGGCCAAGTCGCCGCAGGAGCTCGACCAGTCCAACGGTCAGCCGGATATCAATCTGAACCTGGCCCAGCGAACGGCGAAAGTCGGCGATGATCGCTGGGAAGTGATTCTCACCGTGACGGTCACGGCCAAGCAGGCCGAAAGCACCGCGTTCGTGTGCGAAGTCCAGTATGGCGGTATCTTCCAGTTTGCCAATGTCACCGAAGAGCAGATGCCGTACGTGATCAACGTGCTCTGTCCCAACGTGCTGTTTCCGTATAACCGCTCACAAATCGGCACGCTGATCACCGCCGGCGGCTTCTACCTGCCGCCGCTGCAGCCGATCAACTTCGAGGCGGTGTTCCGCCAGCGACTGGCCGAAGCGCAGCAGCAACAGCAACAGCCGGGTGATTCTGGCGAAGACTCGCCCAGCGTCAACTAGGCCGTTGATGAGTCAGCGAATCGGTGTTCTGGGCGCAGGCTCGTGGGGAACCGCGTTGGGCATGCACCTGGCTCGGCGCGGGCATCGCGTCTGGCTGTGGGATATCAGCGAAAAGCACGTTGCCGATCTTCGCCGGGACGCCAGCAACGAGCGCTATCTGCCTGGCATCCCTTTTCCCGCGGGCCTGAGCGCCGATTCGGATCTGGACGCGGTCTGCAGACAAAGTGACCGTCTGCTGGTGGTCACCCCGTCCCATGCTTTCGTCGAAACGCTTGAGAAGGTCCGGCCCTGTCTGTCGCCGGACTCGGGTCTGGCCTGGGCGACCAAGGGCTTTGAGCCGGGTAGCGCTCGGCTGCTGCATGAAGTAGCCGAGGATGCGCTCGGGCCCGACGTGCCGCTGGCCCTGATTACCGGCCCGTCATTTGCCCGGGAGGTGGCCGAAAATCTGCCCACGGCGGTGACCGTGGCCGCTTCCACGCCGGAATTCGGCGCGGCATGGGCGGCCTGGTTGCACGGCGATAATTTCCGGGCCTATTACACCGCGGATCTGGCCGGCGCCGAGCTGGGTGGGGCCCTGAAAAACGTGCTCGCCGTGGCCTGCGGCATTGCCGACGGTCTCGGCCTTGGCGGCAATACGCGGGCTGCTCTGATCACGCGCGGGCTGGCCGAAATGATGCGTCTGGGCCGGGCGCTGGGTGCCAGCCCGCTGACCCTGACCGGCCTGGCCGGTGTCGGTGACCTGGTGCTGACCTGCACCGGTGATTTGTCGCGCAACCGCAGGCTGGGCCTGGCCCTGGCCGAAGGCAAGTCACTCGACCAGGCGGTCGAGGATATCGGTCAGGTCGTTGAGGCCGTGCGTACGACCGAAGAGGCCATGCGCCTGGCCGCCCGGTACCAGGTCGACATGCCGATCACCGAGCAGGTGCACGGTATCCTGTTCGAAGGCTGGAGTGCCCGTGAAGGCGTTGCCAGACTGATGCAACGCGAACTCAAGCCTGAGACCGAGTAGGGCCGACAGCGCCGGGGATCATCTGGCAGCGTCGGCAAAATCTCGCTGGCGCCAGGCCTCATAGATCGCGACGGCCACCGCGTTGGCGAGGTTGAGGCTGCGCGAACCGTCTCGCTGCGGAATATACAGCTGCCGCTCGGGCGGGAATCGGGACCGCTCTGCCTCAGGCAATCCTGCACTTTCGCTGCCAAACAGCAACACGTCACCGGGGCGGAACGCCCACCGGTCGAGCCGCGTCGTGCCATGCGTGGTCAAGGCCACCCAGCGCCGTTCTCCCAGCGTTGCCTGGCATTCGGCCAGGGAGGCATGGAGTTGGTAGTCGGTCAGCTCGCGATAGTCCATGCCGGCCCGGCGCACGCTGCGGGCATCGAGGCGAAATCCCAGCGGTCCGATCAGATGCAACCGGGCCGGCGCGTTGGCGCACAGCCGCATGATGTTGCCGGTGTTGGGAGGAATTTCAGGACGAAACAGGACGATATCGAACATTGAAGGCTCCGGGTATATTTTGCGCTTGATTCTTCGTGCGACTGGGCGTAAGGTACGCTACCGCAACACAAGATGTTGTGGCTTGCGGGCCCATCGGGCACAACAGGTTGTGAACAGGCGTGTTGGCAACCTGTGCATAAGTAATAACTATTCGGACAAATCAAGAGGTTGTGGCATGAGTGTTTCGGCAGAAGCCTTGACGGCGGCGCTTCCGGAAATTCCTTTCCAGGAAGCGTCGCTGGACATCTGGGACAAGAAGTATCGTCTGAAGTCCAAGTCGGGGGAGATTCTCGACACCGAAATCGACGATACCTATCGTCGGGTAGCGCGCGCATTGTCGTCGGTGGAATCGACGCCCGAGCTGCGCGAGACCTGGTTTCGCGAGTTCCTGTGGGCGCTGCGTCGCGGCGCGATTCCGGCCGGTCGCATTACCTCGAATGCGGGCGCACTGGAGCACAAGCCGGCCACCTCCACCATCAATTGCACGGTTTCGGGCACGATCGGCGATTCCATGCACGACATTCTCGGCAAGGTCCACGAGGCCGGTCTGACGCTGAAGGCCGGCTGCGGCATCGGTTACGAGTTTTCGACCCTGCGCCCCAAGGGAGCCTATGTCTCCGGCGCCGGCGCACATACCTCCGGACCGCTGTCGTTCATGGACATCTACGACAAGATGTGCTTTACCGTGTCGTCAGCCGGCGGCCGCCGCGGGGCGCAGATGGCGACCTTCGACATTTCGCACCCCGACGTGATGGATTTCATCCGGGCCAAGCGCGAGAACGGCGTGCTGCGCCAGTTCAACTGCTCGCTGCTGATCACCGATGACTTCATCCGCGCCGTGCGCGACGATGCCGACTGGGCGCTGGTTTTTCCGGTTCTTGACAGCGAGGCCGGCGACGTTGACCTGAACGATCCGGAGCAGGTGATCTGGCGCGACTGGCCGAGTACCTCGGGCTACGTCAGCGACGAGGAGGGCCGGGTGGCCTGCCGGGTATACCGGACCGTGCCGGCGCGGCGCCTTTGGAACCTGATCATGACCTCGACCTACGATTTCGCCGAGCCCGGCTTCGTGCTGGTCGATCGCATCAATGAGCAGAACAACAACTGGTGGATTGAAAACATCCGCGCGACCAACCCCTGCGGCGAGCAGCCGCTGCCGCCCTACGGCGCATGCCTGCTCGGTTCGGTCAACCTGACCCGCTTTGTCGAGGATCCGTTCACCGATCAGGCACGCTTTGACTGGGACGAGTATCGCCGCACCGTCAAGATTTTCACCCGCATGCTGGACAACGTTGTGGAAATCAATGGTTTGCCGCTGGGTGAGCAGCGCCGGGAAATTGAGTACAAGCGCCGCCACGGGATGGGTTTCCTGGGCCTGGGCTCGGCACTGACCATGCTGCGCATGCACTACGGGCAGGCCGACTCACTGGAGTTCACCGAGCGCGTGGCCCGGGAGATGGCCGTAGCCGGCTGGGAAACCGGGCTGGAATTGGCTGAAGAAAAAGGCCCGGCGCCGGTGATGAACGACGAGTTCGAAGTCACACCACAAATGCTTCGTCAGCGCCCGGAAATGAAGCGTGATGGCTACAAACCCGGTGATCGGGTGCCGGGCCGTCTGCTGCACGCGCGCTACAGCCGCTACATGCAAAAAGTGGCCGAAGTGGCGCCGGAACTGGTCGATCGGCTGGCTGAAACCGGGGCGCGGTTTACGCATCACACCTCGATTGCGCCCACCGGCACCATTTCGTTGTCGCTGGCCAACAACGCCTCCAACGGTATCGAGCCCAGCTTCGCGCATCACTACAACCGCAACGTGATCCGCGAGGGGCGCAAGAGCAAGGAAAAAGTCAGCGTGTTTTCCTACGAATTGCTGGCTTACCGGACCCTGGTCAACCCGCAGGCCATGCCTTATTCGGACGACCCGGCAGAGCAGTTGCCGGATTATTTTCTGACCGCCGAGACCATCACGCCGCGCGAGCACGTCTCGATTCAGGCCGCGGCCCAGAAATGGATTGATTCTTCGATTTCCAAGACGGCCAACGTGCCAACCGACTATCCCTACGAGGATTTCAAGGACATCTACCTGTTTGCCTGGGAGCAGGGGCTAAAAGGCTGTACCACGTTCCGCTTCAACCCGGAGGCCTTCCAGGGCGTGCTGGTCACCGACAAGGACCTGGAATCCACCACCTATTCCTTTGAGCTTGAAGACGGCTCGACCGTGGAGCTCAAGGGGCACGAGGAGGTGGAATACGATGGCGAAGTCCACACCGCCGCCAATCTCTTCGATGCCCTCAAGGAAGGGTATTAC
>SKIE01000241.1 GCA_007116585.1 Wenzhouxiangella sp.
CTCTACACCGTTGGGTACCGTCAGATAGCCCGGGATTTCCAGCCCGTCGCGGGCGGTGTAGCGGATGGGTCGCATCTCGGCCATCTGGCCCGGGTCGATTTCCGGCCGGACGCGGTAGAGTGCTTCCACGGTGCCGGCTTCGCTGTCATACAGGAACACGGCGGCAGGGTCGACATCGCGCGAGAGGCTGATCAGCGCCAGGCGCTCGTCGCGGGTGCGCGAGCTGATGCCCAGTTCCCCTTCCGGCAGGTTCTCGCGCAGGAATTCCAGCGTCTCGGCAAAGGCCTCGGTTTGCGGATAAATGCGCGGGCGGTCGCCCACGTAGACGGTCGCCTGCAGTTCCTGGTTATCCTGCGAGAACACGGCGCTGGCAAAGTCCACTTCACCTTCCGGGTCGCGCTCGACCAGGCTGACCTCGCCGCTGGCCAGGTCCATTGTGTAGAGGCCGATCAGATCAACGTCTTCCCCGCGATTGGACATGAACCAGACCGTGTTGCCGTCGGGCTGAAAGCCCATCGGTCCGCAGGTTTCCTCCCAGGAGCAGGAAAATACCGACTCGCCCAGCGCGCCGTCTTCAACGCGCAGAATCTCCGTGCCGCCGTCACTGGTCTGGCGTGAAGCCAGCCGGACCTTGCCTTCCAGGTCGGCGCTCCAGCCGGCCACGTTCTGGTCGTTTTCGATCAGCAGCTCGCGCTCACCGGTGCTGATGGTGACCGCATAGACATCGTGCAGGGCCGGATCGCGGTCGTTGAGGCCCACCAGCATGCGGTCGGGCGTGGACTCAGGCACCGCGATGATCATGGCCCGCACGCCGTCGAGGTCGGTCAGGTTGCGCGCCGCCGGGGTGCCGGTGTCTTCATCAATGTCACCGGCCGGATTCACCGCCCAGACATGAAAATCCTCGTCACCATCGCGGTCCTGCACGTACAGCACGAAGCGTGAGTCCCGGCTCCAGAAATATCCCGGCACGGGCCGATCGTCCCGGGTCAACGGGCGCGCATCCTCGAAAGGTTCGTCGAATGCCTTGATCCAGATATTGCGCACGCCCTCGAACGGCCGCATGAAAGTGATCCACTCACCATCGGGCGAGAGCTGCGCGCCGGAAATCTCCGGGTCACCGAAAAAAATCTCCCGATCAATGAGTTCCGGCAGATCGGCCAGGTAGGGCAGGGGGGTGACGCCAGGCTCTTCGGCCATGGCCGGCCAGACCACAAACAGCAGAGTGGCCAGCAGGCCGCCAAAAGCATTGCAACGAATCGACACGGGAAACTCCATGGAAAATAATCAGGGATGACGTGCTACACGATAACTCCTAGCCGCTGCGACGGCCAATAGCCCAGAGGTCACGGCGGCTCAGCGGTAGCCCAGAGCGGGATGGCTGGATTCGCGCACCTGCTGCTCGACCCAGTCGGCCTGCTCTGGCGTCAGGTCGCCGCGAAAACCGCCGACCCGGGCACGCCGGACCTTGAGGGCATCCGGATCGTTGGCATCGCGCAAACGCAGGGAGGAATTCTGGAAGTATCCCGACCGTTCCAGCTGGCGCATGTTGTCGACCGAACCGAACGCAATCGCCCTGGCGTAGTGCTGGTCGTCGAAGTCCTCGCCCAGCAGCGCGGCGATTCGGCGCAGCGTGCCCTCGGTGTCCGTGCGCAGGTCTTCGTAGCGCACGATCAGCGCGTCGCGCCGATCGGCCAGCGCTTTGGTCCAGTCGTTGTAGTAACGCAGAATGGCCGGCAGCCCCAGTTCGTCGCGCCGGATGAAGGCCCAGCGATCGAGGCTTCGCAGGTCGACCTCGCTATGGCGACAGGCATCCGCCTCGATCAGTTCGCGCTTGAAGCGCTTGGTCCGCTTTTGGTACTGGCGGTGCCAGGACACGGCGATGTCGCCCGGATGGCGGGTGAGCAGGATGGTCTTCTTGCCTGATACCAGAGGATCGTCATTGCGATACGCATCCAGAATCAGCCTTTCCAGGCTGTAATACCCGTTGGAAATCACCCAGCGCGGCAAGCCCTTTTTCTGCCGGGCAAGTTCATCGGCAGCAAAGACTCGCTTCGGCGAGATGCCGTCGCGGTGATGGCAGAGCTGGGTGAGCAGGGTTCGAAGCCAGGTGCTGCCGGTTTTGGGGTGGCGGACCATCACCACCTGGCAGCGCCGCAGCATGCGCTCACGCTGTCGTGCCATCAGCCGGTAGCGTGCGTCCACGCGTTGTCGCTGGGGCAGCCAGGCGGTGCCATACACGATGGCCCAGTGGGTCAAACGGTCGTGACTGATGACCATGCGGCGAATTCTGTTGGAGTCTGCCCCGGCATTGTGCCACGCGCCGGGCTCACCGGGCTGGTGGGCCGCGTCCGGCTGGAGTAGGCTTGCAGGCTGCCGAGTCTGAGTCCTCCGGAGCTGTCATGCGTGCAATCGTCCTGTGTCTACTTGTCGTTGTCGTCTCCGCAATGGCCGAAGAGCCGCCAGGGATAGCCGACTCACCTGCGCCTGAGCGCATCGAATCCAATTCTGCCAACTGGGAGTGGCTGCGGGCCGACGGCTACGACACCCTGGTGTGTCCATTCCGGGACCGCATCGACTATGAGCCGGGACAGATCGAGTGCGGGCTGATTCGAGTGCCGGAAAACCGGGAGGTAGAGGGCAGCCGCACGATTGCGCTCAACTTCATCCGCATTCGCGCCCGCGGCAAGGACGGCGACGGTGAGCCGGTCGAGATCCGGCCGGACCCGGTGATCTATCTGACCGGCGGCCCGGGTGTTCATGCTGAATTTTATGCTGCCCGCCTGAAAGATCATGGCCTGGTCGAGCAGCGCGATCTGATCATTCTTGAGCAGCGCGGCATTGCCCACTCCGGCGATTTCTGTCCCTTTTTCGGTCAGATCAACCGGGCCGACCAGATTCAGGCGGACTGGGACCAGAGTCAGCTGGCCGCGCTGCGCGTGGCCGCACAGTGTATCGAAGACGCCCGCGCCAGCGGCGTGGACGTCACCGGCTATCACACTTTTGAAAACGCCCGCGACGTCAAGGCGCTGCGGCTGGCCCTGGGGCTGGAGGACTGGAACGTGTGGGGCATTTCCTACGGCTCGGTCCTGGGGCAGGCCTACATGAAGGTGGATCCGGACGGGATTCGGGCCTCGGTGCTGGATGCCATCGTTCCGCTGGATTTGCACGACCTGATGCGTATCGCGCACTGGCATGAGCGCAACCTGGACATGCTGTTTTCGGCCTGCGCTGATCAGCCGCGCTGCGCGCGCATCTACGATGGACTACAAGCGCGCTACCGCAGCGCGATTGCCGCCTTCACCGAAAGGCCACTTGGCCTGGACGTTGAGGCCGACGAGCGTTTTCCCACTGGCCGAACCTACCTGTTCCAGGATGTGCTGGTTGGGCTGCCGTTCATGCTCTTGTACGAGGAGTCTAACCACCCCGCGCTGCCGGCTATCATCGATGGCCTGACGCGGGCGGCTGAACGCCGCGACGAGACCGTCTTCCGGGCTATGGCGCTGAGCAACATGGGCGGGCTGGGCATGAGCGCCGGTATGTCCACGGCGGTGCGCTGCCTGGATGGTTACGTCGCCAGCATGGCCGCCAACGCCGCACAGGAATTCAGCGATCATCCGCTGCTGGCGCGCGCGTTCGGCAGCCGGACAGCGATTGCCGAGGCCGATCGCCAGTGTCGCGAAGCCGGCCTGGCGCCCCGGGATCCAGCGCAGTTCGAACGGGTCGAGACAGACTTGCCGGTGGTCGTCGCCAACGGCGCCTGGGATCCGATCACCCCGGTGCCGCTGGCCGAGTACATCCTGCCGGGGTTTTCCAATGGCCGGCTGGCGATCTTCCCCCACGCCGGACATGGACCGACGCGATCGGTCGCGTGCGGGGGCGCCTTCATGAACCGGTTTTTTGACGACCCGACAGCGCCCCTGGATCAGGATTGCATCGACACAGGCGGCGAGGCGGCGCAGTTCGTCGCACCGTATTTCAAGACTGCGGCGATCGCGCGCGGCCTGGTCATGGCCGACACCCACCCGGACCGTCTGCGTGGCCATGTCACCTGGGCGATTGTTTCGGCCGCGGTGGTTTTGCTGGGTGCGATCGTGTTGCTGGTCGGCTGGTCGGCGCGTGTCCTGAACGGCATGCATCTGCGCTTTGCCGGCGGTAGCCGGCTGATGGTATTCCTGGCCGCGGCGACGGCCACGGCCTGGGCAGCGGGCCTGGGTGCGGCCGCCTATGCCACCGCGGAAATCACCGAAGCCTGGCTGCTGTTCGGGCTGGTGCCCTGGGCCATGTGGTTTGCCTGGCTGGGGCCCTTGTCAGTCCCGCTGGCGCTGCTCGGGCTGATCCAGCTCTGGCGCCACCGGCGTCACCTGTCCCCGGCCAGCCGCCTCGGCCTGGTGCCGATCATCTTGGGCGTGTTCAGTCTGGCCGCGGCCGGCTTGTACTGGGATCTCTGGCCGCTTTGATGGCAGGCCCGACAGTCGATTCGCCATGAGTCTGGTGATTGATGCACTGACCGTCGGCGCGCTGCAAGACGTGCACCTGACGATCGATGCTGGCGAGGTGGTCTGCGTGTCCGGGCCCTCGGGGTCCGGCAAGAGCCGGCTGCTGAGGGCGATCGCCGATCTGGAACCGCATTCTGGGCGGGTGGCGCTGAACGGCGAGGATCGCGATGCCCTGGCCGCCCATGTCTGGCGCGCCCGCGTCATGCTGGTACCGGCCGAGTCGCAGTGGTGGGCCGACCGGGTCGGCGAGCACTTCGCCCGCCCCATGAGCGAGGAGCTGGCCGCGCTGGGTTTTTCCGAGGATACGCCGGGATGGGCGGTCAGCCGCCTGTCCTCCGGCGAAAAGCAGCGCCTGGCCCTGCTCCGCGCACTCTCGCGCGACCCGGCCGCGCTGCTGCTCGACGAGCCGACCGCCAACCTGGACGATGGCACGACCCGGCGGGTCGAGCGCTGGTTGCTCGGGCGGATCGCCGAGCGCGGGCTGGCGGTGATCTGGGTGGCGC
>SKIE01000228.1 GCA_007116585.1 Wenzhouxiangella sp.
TCAGCCTCGATGCGTCGCGTCACAACGGCGCGACCTATCGCGCCGAACCGCCACAGCCGGATACAGCCGACATCAGCGCCGAGCCGACCATGACCTTTGGCAGCGTGCGGCTGGCTCGCAGCGGACCGGGCTCGCGTCGGAGCGCACCATCCGCCGTTGAGGTGAGTTTTGAATTCCATTGCCCGGGATGAAGACGCAAGACACGGACGAAATCACTCGCCTGCTGGACGAAATCCGGCGCAGCCCGGATCAGTTCCAGCGTCTGATCCCGATGATGTACGACGATTTACGCCGAATCGGCCATAACCAGCGCGCCGCCGCCGGTCGGCTGGCCGGGCCGACCTTGCAGACGACGGCACTGGTCAACGAGGCGTTTCTGAAGCTGCAGATCCGGTTGCAGGAGCGGGTCGAAAACCGGCTGCATTTCAAGCGGCTGATGGCCAAGGTGATGCGCCAGCTGATTGTGGACTATGCCCGCCGGCAGATGGCGGCCAAGCGCGGCGGAGTGCAGCCAGATCTGGAATGGGCTGACCACATGGCGGCGAGCGAAGAGGATTCCGACTTCACCCTGGACGTCGAAGCGGCGCTGAGCAGACTCGAAGCCGAGCAGCCGCGCCAGGCGGAAGTTATGAGCGCCAGCATTTATCTGGGCTGCACCGCGGCGGAAATAGGTGAAATGCTGGATATGTCCGAGCGTACCGTGCGGCGCGAGATGCAAAAAGGGCGCGCATGGATGATGATGGAGTTGGCCGATGCTCGATAGGCCCGCGCCACGCCTGACCCGGGCTAGACGCCAGCTGCTGGATGGTCTACTTGACCGGGCGCTGGACATGGACGCCGACGAACGCAAGCGGTGGCTGGCCGGATTTGCCCGGCGCTATCCGCGGTTGCATCTGTGGTTGGCGCGATTGATCGAAGCCAGCCAGACCCCGACCGCTCATCTGCAGGGTGCGGTCGCGCGCACCGCCGAACGGGTTGTCAACACCGATGATGATGTGCCGCAACTTGAGCCCGGTGTTCGTCTGGGCTCCTGGCGAGTGGTTGGGCAGGCTGGCCGCGGCGGCATGGGGGTGGTCTATCGCGCGGAACGCGCAGACGGTGCATTCGAAATGGAGGCCGCAATCAAGCTCATCGGCTCGCGCCACCCCGGCGTGGTCGAACGACTGATCCAGGAACGCCAGCTGCTCGCCCGCCTCAACCATGCTGGGATTTCTCGCCTGATTGACGGCGGTCTGACGGAAGACGGTCAGGCCTATCTGGTCATGGAGTGGGTCCGTGGGGAAGATCTCTCAGAGCGAATTCGGGCCGATCTCGATCCGCTGAAAACCTTCGGCGAAGTTGCTGATGCACTGACCCATGCCCATCAGCGCATGGTGGTGCACGGCGATATCAAGCCGGGCAATGTTCGCATTACGCCGAACGGTCGCGCCCGCCTGCTCGATTTCGGGGTCGCCCGCCTGCTGGCTGATGAGTCCGGCGATCCTGGACTGGAGGCCCGTGCCTTGACCCCCGCCTATGCGGCACCCGAGCTGTTTGATGGCCAGCCGGCTACGGCGCAGTCCGATGTCTGGGCGCTGGGCGCGTTGCTGCTGTGGTTGTTGACGGGCCGTCGACCGGCCGGTGACGGCAGCGCGCCCGATCCTTCCGGTTTAACGCACGGCCGCGCGGCCGATCTGGCGGCCATTATTTCCCGGGCTTGTGCGGGACAACCGGCAGATCGCTATCCGTCGGTGGCCGCGCTGGCCGAGGACGTGCGCCGCATTCGTGAGCATCATCCGGTTCAGGCCCGTCCAGCCGGTCCGCTGCGCCGCCTGCGGCTGTGGTCGCGGCGCAATCCCGTGGGCGCGATGCTGGCCGTGGCGCTGACGCTGGGCGTGGTCGCTGGTGCTGCGGTTTTTGGCTGGCAGGCCCAGGTGGTGCGGGCCGAGCGCGACCTGGCGCGATTTGAAAACACGCGCTGGGAAATCATGCGCGACCAGCTGGTTGAGCTGTTCGGCATCGTGGCGCTTGAGTCGGATCAAGACGAGCTCGGCGCGCGCGAACTCCTCGACGGGTCGGTGGATCGCCTTGAAGAGCTGCTGGCCGAGGATGATCGCGGCAAGGCCTATATCGAGAGCATGCTCGGCTCGCTTTATGTGGCCCTGCAGGACTACCAGAACGCGGCGGTGGTGCTGCGGCGATTCGTCGAGGCGGATGACGGCACGGCAGCGCCCATCCTGCGCAGTGATGCCTACGGCGACCTTGCCCTGTCCGAGGCCTATCTCGGCAACCACGAGCGCGCGCTGGCTCTGATCGACGAGGCGATCAGCATGGTCGAGGATCAACCCGGTGACTACAGGCGGCGGCTGTCGGAACTGTACCAGACGCGCGGCAGCGCCCTGCGTGGCCTGGGTGACTGGGAGGCCTCACTGGACTCACTGGAGCATGGTTTGAGCCTGGCCAAGGCGGTGAGCCGCGAGCCGAACCGGACTTTGGCGATGGGTTTCAACAATTACGGTGTGAGCCTGAACCAGGCCGGTCTGGTGCAGGAGGCTCGTGATGCCTTCGAAGGCTCGCTGGAAAACTGGCGCGCCCTGGGTCTGGAGGAGTCCAGTGATGCGTTGACTGTGATCAGCAATCTGGCTGCGATTTATCACCAGCAAGGCGATCTGGCTCTGGCCGAGTCGGCTTATTCGGAGGCGATCAAATTGCGCGCCCAGCGCTTTGGCGAATCGGCGGCGCTGGCGGCGGCGAAGAACAACTATGCGCAGGTGTTGATCGTCCGCTATCGTCTCGATGAGGCCAAAGATCAGCTTGACCCGGCCCGGGAGATGATGGCGCGCTTCAACGGCGAAAACAGCCCGCACCACGCCATCATGCTGCGCTCGCTGGGTCTATGGGCGCTGACGGCCGGTGATGTTGAGCGGGCCGAGCACTACCTTTCCCGCGCCGAAGGCATTTTGCTGGACACGGTCGGGCCCGAGCATTTGTTTACCGTGATCGTGCGGTCGCAAGCGGCACAAGCATTGGCTCAACGCGATCGTCACGCGGCGCTTGACCAGCTTGATCGCCTGGTTGACCAAATGGCCGGGATGGGCAGCGCCGCGGCTACGCACAGGGCAGCTGCCTTGTGCGAGCAGGCGGTGATCCAGATCGATCTGGGCCGTATGCAGGCGGCACAGGAAGCGGCCGAGCGATGCCGGGATATTCGCCTGGAACGCCTGGCCGAGGGCCACTGGGAATTGGACAAAGCACAAGCTCTGATCGCTGCTGCGGCTTATCGGCTTGGCGACCCAGAGGCTGGTCTGGCCTTGGCGACGCGCTTCGACCAACTGGCCGATGTTTACGGAGCTGGCCATCCGCGTCTGGCCTGGCTGGAGAATCAGCTCGCGCCCTGAACCGTTCTTGTTTTCTGCTTTCAATTTGGCGGCGGGACGCGGATGGTTCTTGCCTCGCGTGATTCCAAACTTTCGATCGTCACCTGAAACACCCGGCCGCTGACCTGGGCAAAGCGCGGATGATCCGGCTCGTCGGCGACTTGAAGCTCGAAATCTGCGGTCAGCACTTCTCCAATCTCACCAATGCGCAGTTCGCCCGTGATAGTGGGATTGCCAATATTGCCGTTCTCACGCCAGCCGGTATGACCGCCATCGCGCAAATAGCCTGGCGAGACCAGCTCCGCATAAGCCTGGCCGTCTTCGGCGTAGAAGCGACCGCGAATTGGATAGCGTTGTCCAGCCTGGGCATTGGGCGGCAGCTGAATATCAACCCGACCATATTGAGCTTCTCCGCCATCGCGGCTGATCAGGCGCTGGATTCTCAGCATGTACGGGCCCGCGCCCTCGCTGCGCTCTACGCCCTGACGTCCCGGAAAGTCGGAGCGTGGGCGCTGTTCCCGGTAGGAGTTATGAACCACGCTGACTGTGCTCCGTTCGCTCTCCCACGGGCCACCGTCAGACAGACTGCCGCTGAAGCTGATCTCGTATTCGCCCGTCGAAAGCCCCGCGCCAATATCGGCCGCGCTGACCGACTTGCTTGCACCGCTTGACCCATTGCCGCAAGCGGCCAGTGCCAGTGTAGCCAATAAGCCAAATAGTTGCTTGTAACGCATCTTGAGTGTTCCTTATCCGGGAGGCGATGCACTCTATACGCGATTGACGGCCAGGCACGGCCAACCCGGCTGCTGTTCTGTTGCTCGCGCCGGCGGTTGCCTCTGATGCCGCAATATCCGTTCGATGTTGACCGCTTTTGCCTTGGTTTTACGAAACAAGCCTTGCGGGCTGCGACGGTCGCTGCTCGCGGTTGAATCGCTTAGGAGACGAACTCAATGAGAATGCTGATGCTTGTGCTGCTATTGGCTTTGTTTGCAACTCCTGCGTGGGCTCAAAGCTTGCGTGATCTGGAAAGAATTGCTCAAGAGCACCGATTGACGACGGAAGAAGGCAAGCCGGTCAGCTTCCGACCTGATCGCGGTGGTCTTCTGCTGATGTTTGGGTGTGAAGGTTGCAGACACACGCACGAAGAGGAAGAAGAATTGCAGATGATTTTGCAGCGGTTTGCGGAGCACGCCGTCAACGTGATTGTGGCGCCGCTCCCTGCTGATCATTTTCCGGGCTCTACGCTGTTCCCCGGCAATATATTGGTTTCGGGAGATTCTCGATTTCCGGGCAACATTCTGTTTCCTGGCAACATACTGAACTCTGGAAGTGCTGAAACCTTGGCGCGTGCGGTTCGCTTCAGCCCGAAGGCGCACGTCATGCTGTTCGACCCCCGTGGCAACCAGGCTTTCGCTGGTGACCTGGAAGGGCTGGTTCGATATATGCCGGAGGGGCGCTGAGACATCAGCGCATCGTGGAACCCGAATGAAAACCATAAAGCCTGCTTTGTCAGTTTTGCTGATGACGTGCGCGAGTGCAGCGGCAGTGGCTGCGGTGGCCGCCGATCTGAGCACCTTGAACGTCGATGGCCTGCACGATATTCAACTGCCGCCGCCCGGAGAGTTTCGCCTGCTGATCAA
>SKIE01000238.1 GCA_007116585.1 Wenzhouxiangella sp.
GCCGGCACCGAGAACATCATGTGGAGAAAGTTCTCGGGGTAGTTGAGCGAATTGCGCGGATAGGCGCTGGGCCAGCCCATGTAATGCCGATAGGCGGCCGCGGCCACGGTCGGCATCTTGGCGATCATGCGCTTGGCCGCCAGTTCCCGGTGCTCGGGGTTGTGCACGTCCAGATTCTGCTGGTAGAACCCGGCCATGGAGGCGATCACCCCGGACAGGATCGCCATCGGGTGGGCGTCGTAGTGAAACCCGCCGATGAAGGTGTTGACCTGCTCGTGGACCATCGTGTGGTAAGTGATGTCACGCTCGAAACGGGTCAGCTCCGCACGCGACGGCAATTCACCGTAGAGCAGCAGATAGGCCACCTCCAGAAAGCTGGAGCGTTCGGCCAGCTGCTCGATCGGGTAACCTCGATAGCGCAAAATGCCCTCGCTGCCGTCGATGAAGGTGATGTCGCTCTTGCAGTTGGCCGTGGTCCCGTAGCCCGGGTCATAGGTGAAGTAGCCGAGCTCCGGATTGAGCCGGGTGATGTCGACGGTCGGGTCTCCTTCCGAGCCGGCCACCACGGGCATGTCCAGCGTTTTTCCGGAAGCAGTGTCAGTCAGGGTCAGTTTGCGCTCGGTCACCGGGCTCTCCTCGTTGCTTTAGGGACGTGCGCCGTGTCGTGGGCCGGGCCCCACTCACGACAGCCAGCACGCAAGTATGGCACAGGCTTGTTGCGCACTGCATCAAGCCGAACGTCGCTCGATTCGCGGCCACTGCTCGGCATCAATGGTTTCCCGGTAAGCGTGCCAGGTGGCGTGACCGATCAACGGCATGACCACGGCAAACGCCAGCCAGGCAGTCAGGATACCGGCCAGCACGCAGGTAATGATGATTGCCGCCCACACCGCCATGGCCGGTTTGTTGCGCAGCACCGCATTGACGCTGGTGATGACGGCCGTGACCGCGTCGACCCGGCGGTCCATCAGCATGGGCAGGGAAAACGCGCTGGCGGCAAAAATGACCAGGCAGAACAGCGCGCCAACCAGGCTGCCGATGCCCAGGAAAGTCACCAGATCACGCCAGCTCGGATCGCTGATCTGGGGGAAAAAGATATACATCGTGTTGGCGGCGCGGGCCCAGATCAACAGCACCACGACCAGCAGGACGGCAAACAGCAGCGCCCCGCCGGTGGAGTGGCCGACATCGGCCAGGCTGCGCCCCAGCGACGGACGCTGGCCTCGCTCCAGGCGCTGACTGATGGCATACAGCGTCATGGCCAGCCACGGACCCACGAAGACAAAGCCCGAGACCAGGCCGAGATACAACCCCAGGTTGCCCCAGATCCAGGCCGCCGCGCTGATCAGGTAACTCAGCACCACCGTCAGCGCGCCAAAGGTCAGGCTTGGCCCCGGCGCGGTTTTCAGATCCTGCCAGCCCCTTGCCAGCCAATGCAGCGGTGCGCTGGCCGCAATGACCCGGCACGGCGCCAGCATCGGCAGTTCTGGATCAGGAGAGGGTGTTTCGCGCATGGTGGTCAGTCGAGCACAAGCGCTGACGAAAAGTCAATTCGACGAATGTCCGTTAGCCGGGCCGGACGTGAACTCGCGGCGCCGCTGCATATTCCGGCCCATCTCGAACATTGAATCCGGAATGTGCACACCGAATCCGGAGAAACGGCAAAAGTGCTCATGTTGGAACCGTGTGGTCATGCTGACCACCGGCCAAGGTAATTGTCGTTCAATACCCGGTTTTTCGGTTTCTGCTGGTTCTTCGGCTAATTGTCAACCCAATCCTCGATCAGCAGACCCTGAATGCGGCAGAACTCTCGCGTGTTGTGGGTGACCAGCGTGCCTTCGATAGCCAAGGCATGACAAGCAATCCAAAGATCATTGCCGCCGATTGGCGTACCCGCTGTTTTTAACTGAGTAAACTGCTCGGCGTAGTGTCGGCATATGGCGGAGTTGGTGGGGTAAAGTACCGGTATATGCTGCGTCAGCGCATCCAAACGGCTCAGCACGCGAGCTTTGCGGGTGCTGCGTTCGGCCCCTTTGAGCAGTTCCGCATAAGTCACGAAAGACATATTCAGCGTGTCTGCATCGGCCAGGGTCTCGACCTTGTCGGCAATGGACGGCGGGCGATTCTTGATCAGGTAGATCAGGATGTTGGTGTCCAGCAGGTATTTCACAAATCTTCCCTGTCCTGCATCGGGGTGTCTGATTCCCTGTCAGCTTCCAAAGCCGCGATGAAATCGTCATCAAAACCCTCCAGCGCCTGCAATAGTGCTTTACCACGCTCTGGTCGCAACGGATGGATAATCAGGTCTCCCTGCTCATTGCGCGAAATTTGTACCAGGTCAGTATCAAGCCGCAGTTCTGCTGGAATCCGAACCGCCTGACTATTGCCGTTATTGAATACTCGCGATCTGAGGCTGGTCATAGACTCCTCCGTCTTAGGTGTGCATATTAATGTGTGTACATTAAGGTGAAAACGATCTTTTGGCAAGCCACGCCTCAAGTCTGTTCCAGTTCCAGTAGTCGTCGCTTGCGCTCCAGGCCGCCGGCATAGCCGGTCAGTTGTCCGCTGCCGCCGATCACGCGATGGCAGGGCACGATGATGCTCCAGGGGTTGCGTCCGACGGCGGCGCCAACGGCCCGGCCGGCCGCCGGCTGGCCGAGGCTGGCGGCGATCTGGCCGTAGCTTTTGCGCTGGCCGTAGGGGATGTCGCGGAGCTTGCGCCACACTGCTTGTTGAAACGGGGTTCCAATCGGCGCGAGCGGCAGATCGAACTGCTTGCGTTTCCCGGCGAAGTAATCGTCCAACTGGTCTTCGGCATTCCCGATGCGTTCGGTCTTTTCGCGCACCCAGTTTTCATCGCCCGAGGGGAAATGGCGCTGGTGCAGAAACCACAGCCCGACCAGCCCGTCGTCGCGATCGGCGAGCAGGACGGTGCCCAGCCAGGTATCGATTTCGAAGGCTTTCATTGCAGGTGGTCCATAGTGAGTCGATGATACGCATAAAGCCCGAAAACCGCCGTTTTTCGATGTGGCGCGGCTTGATCAGTTACGGTGACCGGCATGAGGACTGCGAATCGCAGCGATCTTTGGTACCTGATCATCGGTTTCGTGCTGCTGTGGAATTCCGGCTTTATCGGTGCGGAGTTCGGGCTGGACTATGCGGGCGTTTACACCTTGCTGGCCTGGCGGTACTGGATGGTGGCGGCCCTGCTTGGACTGTGGCTGGCGCTGCGCGGTCGCCTGCGCTGGCCGGGGCTGCGCCCGACCGGGCTGACCATCGTGGTTGGACTGTTCGCTCACGGGGTCTGGTTGACCTGCGTCATGCTGTCGCTGGACATCGGCATTCCGGCCGGGATCGTGGCGCTGGTCGTTGCCCTGCAGCCGATGACGGTCGGTGCGCTGGCGGGCCGGGTGACCGGAGAGCCGGTGACCGCTGCCAGCTGGTGGGGCCTGTTGATTGGATTCATCGGCGTGGGCATTGCTGTGATGAGCCGCGCGGGGCTGGACGAGACGGTGTCGCCGCTGCTGTATTTGTTGCCTTTTGGCGCGGTGCTGGCGTTTACCGTGGCCAGCCTGCTGCAGCGCTGGATTGAACGCTACTCACCGGCCGACCATATCCCGGTTAGCCAGGCCCTGTTTTACCAGGCCCTGGCCACTGCCCTGGTCGCCACGCTTCCGGCGCTTTGGCTGGAGAGAATGGAGGCACAGTGGAGCCTGGAATTCGTCGCCATCCAGGCATGGCTGGTGGTGGCGGTTTCGCTGGGTGCGTATGCCCTGATGTGGCGACTCATCGAGCGCACGGACGCCACCCGGGTGGCCAGCCTGTTTTATCTGGGTCCGCCCGTCACCATGATGATGGCCTGGCTCGCGTTCGGCGACCGGCTCGAGACCCATGATGTCATCGGGCTGGCCATCACGGCCGTTGGTGTGGTCCTGGTTTACCGCGCAGAGCAACTGCGTCTGCGCCTGAAACGCAAGCTCGTAAAGGCCAACAACAGTAAATCGTTATTCCCGGTCGCGGCTCGGAAAGGCCATCGCGGTCCACGCGGTAGCGACAGCCAGCACCAGTAGACTGACCAGCCCAATGCCGGCCATGGCCAGCGTCGGCAGGTTGGTGTAGAGCATCAGCAGTATCCAGAAAAAGGTAATGATGACGATCAATACGGTCAGCAACAGCGGTCGGCGGCGTCGGGCGCTCATGTTCTTGTCGTGGTCTTGCTTGTTCAATTGCTTTTCCCTCTTCTCTTTACTTTTTTGATTGTCGTCTCACCGATCTGCCGGGCGGACCGGGACGGTCGGGAGTGTCCAGATTACGTCTTTGGCTGTCAACCCGGTTTCGGCGTCGGGCCGGAACGCAGGCCAGACCCGCTACACTGGAGGCTTTAATTTATCGAAACTCTCCGGGGCTGTCTGATGAAACACGGGTCTGACGGACTTCCGCCACTCCAGTACTCGCAAGCCTTCATCGACCGTCTCGCCGAGCGGCGTGACGACGCGCACTGGCTGGAGCAGGCGCTGGGTCAGCCCGACACCCGCCTGATCGCTGTCCGGGAAAGCCACAGCCTGCTGTCGCTGGCCCAACCAGAGCAACCGCGCGCCGTGCGTCTGCGCGCCAGCCAGATCGCCGAGTATGGCGAGGCGGTCTTTCTGGGCATGGAGCAGCAGGCGGCCCTGTTCGCGGTGGATGTGTCCGAAGAAGACCATCTGGCCCTTGACTCGGCGGCCCGCTTTGTCGAACTGCGCCGTTTCGGGCCGCTGCTCGAACGCAACGATGCCAACCTGCTGGCTTACGCGCGCGCCATGCTGCACTGGCACCGCACCCACCGATATTGCGGGCGCTGCGGCGCGCCAACGCACAGCGTCAGCGGCGGGCACCGTCGTCGCTGCAGCGATTCAGACTGCGGCCAG
The DNA here is from genome assembly GCA_007116585.1 of Wenzhouxiangella sp. Next base: position 4,908 of record SKIE01000238.1, read on the forward strand.
CTGAGTTTCCCGCGCACCGATCCGGCCATTATCGTGCTGGTCGAGCATCC
>SKIE01000090.1 GCA_007116585.1 Wenzhouxiangella sp.
CTGCTGGTGACCGACATGAGTTACGGCGCCCTGTCGCCCGAGGCCAAGATCGCGCTGGCACGAGGCGCCGAACAGGTCGGCACCGGCATCTGTTCCGGAGAAGGCGGCATGCTGCCGGAGGAACAGGCCGAGAACAGCCGCTACCTGTTTGAAATGGCCAGCGCCCGTTTCGGCTACTCGGAAGAGGTGCTGAAAAAGGTGCAGGCGTTCCACTTCAAGGCCGGCCAGGCGGCCAAGACCGGTACCGGCGGTCAGCTGCCGGCCAGCAAGATCAACAGCCGGATTGCCGAGATCCGCGGCATTGAGGAAAGCCAGGATGCCTACTCCCCGGCGGCCTTCGAAGACCTTGAAACACCGAAAGACTTCCGCCGCTTCGCCGACCGCGTGCGCGAAATCAGCGGCGGCATCCCGATCGGGTTCAAGATGAGTGCCAATCACATCGAGCGCGACATCCAGTTTGCGCTTGATGCCGGCGCCGACTATCTGATCCTCGACGGGCGCGGTGGCGGCACGGGCTCATCCCCGGCCATGTTTCGCGACCACATCAGCGTGCCCACCATTCCTGCACTCGCGCGCGCGCGGCGCTATCTCGACGAACAGCAGGCCAGCGGCCGCGTCACCCTGATCATCACCGGCGGCCTGCGCATGCCGATGGATTTCGTCAAGGCCCTGGCCCTGGGCGCCGACGGCATTGCCCTGGGCAACAGCGCCATTCAGGCGGTTGGCTGTGTGGGAGCGCGCATCTGCCACACCAACAACTGCCCGACCGGCGTTGCTACCCAGCGCGAAGACCTGCGCAGGCGCTTGAACGTCGACCATTCGGCCGAGCGCCTGAAAAACTTCTTCGAAGCCTCGGTCAGCCTGATGCAGGTAATGGCCCGGGCCTGCGGGCATTCGTCAACGGCCGGATTCCAGCCCGGCGACCTGGCGACCTGGGACCGCGACATGGCCGCCCTGTCCGGCGTGCGCTATGCGGGCGTGGGTCCGACGCCGGGCGTTTGATCGGCCCGCTACCCGCGCGTCGATACCAGCGACAGCGCCTCGCGCAAGGTGCTGCGCAACTCCAGTTCGCGCGCCACGATGTCGGCAAGTCGAGACAGAATCCGGCGCTGGCGGGTGTCCAGCGCCGGACGTGGCTGGTTATCAAGCAGACACAGGGTGCCGACGATCTCCCCGCCGGGCATCACTACCGGTGCGCCCGCGTAGTAACACAGGCGCGGACCGTCGACGACCAGCGGGTTGTCGGCAAATCTCGGATCGGTTTCGGGATCCAGGACTTCGAAAAACTGACGCTCGCGCACGGTGTGATCGCAAAAGGCCCACTCCCGCAGGCGGGCCGGCAGGTCCGCATCAATATGGTCCGGCGGCAGCGGCCGGCTGTACAGAAAGCCCTGGATCATGGGCACTCTAAGCTCGGCGAGCACTGCCTCCTCGGCCAGGTTCTCGACCCCTTCGGCAACGATTTCCAAGCCCAGCAGATGCGCGAGAGAACAGACCGTTCTGACAATGGCCTGCGTCTCCGGGCGCTCTTCGATCTGACGAACGAAACTGCGATCCACCTTGAGCACGTCCAGCGGCAGGCGCTGGATGTATTCCAGTGAGGAGTAACCCGTGCCGAAATCATCCAGCGACACCCGGACACCGGCTTCCCGCAGGTGATTCAGCACTTCCACCGCGTCATCGATATTTTCCATCAGCGAGGTTTCGGTCACCTCCAGCTTCAGGCATTCCGGCGGCAGCCGGAACTGGTCGCCACGATCGGCTGGAAGAACGCCAGGACGCGTTCATCGGCGACCGCCCGACGCACCGTATTTTCCATGGCCATGACGCGAGCAGCGTCAAGCCGCATCTCCGGCTCAAACCAGCTTAACGCCCGATCCTTGCTTGATCTTGATGCCCGCACCGCCAGCCAGCACTTGGCCAGACAATCATCGACGCTGCTGACCGGGTTGGCCTTCAGATCAATGGCGCCAACCGACAGTCCAAGCCAGTGAAAGGTGGTGCCGCCCAACTCGGCCGGGGCGTCAAAAGCCCGGCATAACGACTCCAGCACCGACTGCGGGTCAGTGCTTCCTTGCCGGAACAAGACGCCAAACTGGTTGCCCGGCAGATGGGCCAGGAAACATCGGCTGGGCAGCCGTTCAAGCAATCGAAGACGGGTTTCGGTCCGGAGCTGTTCAATCGTCTGGTTATCCAGCGGCTCGACCAGGTCGCCCAGACGGTTGAATGAGATCAGCGCAACGCTGCTGTCGGCGCCCTCGCTGAGGATATCTTCGATGTTTTCGCGGAAGCTGCGCTCATTGGGCAGGCCCGAATGGGTATCGACACAGCGCAACGCCGTGATATCGGATTGGGTGCCGGCCAGCAGTTCGACCCGGCCCTGTTCATCCCGGGCAAACCAGAAATCGGGCGAGGACGGCGCCTGCTCGGAGGCATCAATCATTTCCAGCCATCGGCGCGAATAGACGATGCGCTCGTCGTCCAGGTACCAGACCCAGACGCCGTCATTGGAGCCTTCCAGAATGAGCCGCAGTTCCGAGGTGCGCTCGCGCACGCGTGCTTCCAGTTCCTGCTGCACCGCGGTCAAACCATCAATATTGCGTCATCAGCAGCGAACCATCTTCGATGGACGTCACGCAAAACTTGTCCACCACCGCCTGCCGCGCCTCCGGTGCCCGTAAACCAGCGGCCAGACTGGCGTGAATCACGGGCTGTCGAATCAGGAAGTCGCGGGCGTTTTAAGACATTTCGAAGAAACGCGGGAACAGGGATTCAGCGTACCGCGTGAAGTGCTCGGCATAAGCCTCCATCAGTTCCGCCCGCGTCAAGCCGGTTTCGGCCACGCTGGCCTCGGCCAGCGCGTGGAATTCCTCGTCGGAATAATCGGTGTTGATGCGAAAGCGCGTTGCCTCAGACAGCCCGGCACGCGTCAGCACCCGCGACTTCAACTCGTCCCCGCCCCGCTCCTCGAACAGAGACAGCAACACTTTCTGGATCACTCCGATCATCGGCCGCGGCTCATTCAGACCTCACATCTAATCACTATTCGACTGCCCGCGGTAGCGCTCGAACCAGTGCACTACGTAGGCCGGCTTGGCCATCAGCTGGCTGGGCCGCCGGTGGAGCGCGTGGGAGGCGCCGGGAATACGCACCATGGCGGTATCGATACCGCGCAACTGCAGGGCCTGAAAGTACTGTTCGGTTTCTGAAATCGGCGTGCGCCAGTCTTCCTCACCGGTCAGCAGCAGGGTCGGCGTGTTGACGTAGCCGACACGCTGAATCGGCGAGTGGGCCAGGTAATGCTCGGGATGCTCCCAGGGCGGGCCCGGAAACCAGTAACGCGAAAACAGGAAGTAGAGATCCGCGTTGAGCATGAAGCTGTACCAGTTGATTACCGGGTTGACGGCCGCCGCGGCGGCGAAGCGGTCGGTCTTGCTGATGGCCCAGGTCGTGAGTACGCCACCACCTGAACCGCCGGTGATAAAGAGGGCGTCCTGGTCGATGTAGCCACGCTCGATCACCGCATCGACGCCGTCCATGAGGTCGTCATGATCATGGCTTGGATAGTTGTGGTGAATCAGGTTGGCGAAGTCTTCGCCGTAGCTGGTGCTGCCGCGCGGGTTCAGATAGACCACCACGTAACCCTGGGCCGCCATCAACTGCAGCTCCATGGCGAAATAATCGCCGTAGGTGGCAAACGGCCCGCCGTGAATCTCAAGAATCATCGGCCACTGCTGATCCGGATCGAAACCCGGCGGATACATTACCCAGCCCTGCAGATCACGGCCGTCGACGCTGGAGGTATACCAGAAGCTCTCGACCGGACCCACCGAGCGCTTGGCCAGGAAGTCGCGGTTGAAGTCGGTCAGGGCCACGCTGCCACCGTCGCGGATCACTCCGAGCTCGGAAGGCCGCTGCAGGCTGACATGGGTATGGGCAATCAGCCCGCCGGCCACGGCGAACTGCCCGGATGAGTAGGGCCGGCTGAAATATTCACCGCCGAGTTCGTCAGACAGCACTTCGCGGTTCCCATCCAGCGTCTGGCGGGCCAGACGGGTGCGGCCGTGGTGGTCGTACTGAATCAACAGCGCGCCGTCATCGGCCCAGGCAAAGCGGTCGATGTCCCGGTCCAGATCCGCGGTCAGCTCGCGCGGCTCCGAGCCGTCCAGACCGGCCACAAACAGGCGATTGCCCTGGTGCGAGAGTTCGCGATCCTCAAAGCCCAGCCAGGCCAGCCGCTGACCGTCCGGTGAGACCTGTGGCTGGCGCTGAGGGTCGTCGCCTTCGGTCACGGCAACGATCTCACGCGAATCCTTATCGATGCGATAAATGCTGGACTTGCGCGGGTGCCGGTGGGCGTCCTCGCGCCGGTTGGCCTCGACGAACAGCGAGCGACTGTCAGGGTGCCAGGCAAGGCTGCCATGGTCATAGGGGCCCTCGCTGATCTGGATCGGCGAACCGCCTTCTGCCGGCAGGACGTAGACCTGCCGGTTGCCAACGCGCAGATAGCCCTGGCCATCGGTCCGGTAGCGCGGCTGGTCAATCCAGATGGGCGGGTCTGCCCAATCGGCACCTTCGGGCCTGCCCGGCAGAGTGACCGGATTGCTGGCCGGCGCTTCCGTGAACATGGTGAAGGCAAGCCACTCGCCGTCCGGCGACCAGACCACGTGAGACGGCGTTTCCGGGAGTTCGGCCACGCGGCTGTCGCGCCCGCTGCCCAGCCAGTGCAGGCGCAGCTCGCCGCCGGCCAGGTAGGCCAGGCGCTCACCGTCCGGCGACCAGCGCGGCGAGGACGCATCGCTGTCCCGGTCGGTCAACGGCTCCAGACCCGAGCCGTCGGCCCGGATCAGCCACAGGCTGGAGCGCGCCCGATCGGTCTGGCGATCCATCCAGTTGCGCACGAACACGATGCGCTCTCCGCTCGGGTCCGGCTGCGGGTCACTGACGGACTCCA
>SKIE01000043.1 GCA_007116585.1 Wenzhouxiangella sp.
TGATTCCGGCCCGCCTGGCTTCGACCCGGCTGCCGGACAAGCCGCTGGCCGATCTGGGCGGCCGGCCGCTGGTTGTGCGCGTTTATGAGCGCGCCCTTCGGCTCGGAGCAACCAGCGTTCACGTGGCCACCGACAGTGACGCTGTTGCCGAAGCGGTGCGTGCGGCCGACGGAGCCGTGGTCATGACTCGCGCCGATCACGCCTCAGGAACTGATCGTCTGGTCGAGGCCGCTGAACGGCTGGGGTTCGATGAGCGCGCTATCGTGGTCAATCTCCAGGGCGATGAGCCGCTGATGCCGGTCTCGGCGCTGCGTGCGGTGGTCGACCTCTTGCGCAGCGACCAGCAGGCCCGGATGGCAACGCTGTGGCGGCCACTGGCCGACGAGGCGCAGTGGCGTGACCCCAACGTGGTCAAGCTGGTCAGCGATCATAGTGGCCGGGCGCTGTATTTTTCGCGCGCTCCTGTTCCGCATGCCCGCGGTCGCGGGTTTGTGCCGGAACTGGCCCACCGTCATGTGGGTCTGTATGCCTATCGGGCCGCCGCGCTGCAGGCCTGGCCGGCGCTGCCGCCCAGTCAGCTTGAAGCAGCCGAGGCGCTGGAACAGCTGCGGGCGCTGGCCGCCGGCTGGATCATCGCCTGTGCCGAAGCGCCGGAGCCCATCCCTGTCGGCATCGATACGCCGGTCGATCTGGCCCGAATTCGGGCTGAACATGATTTCGCCAGAGGCGCTGTCTGATGAAAAGCATCCTGTTTGTTTGTCTCGGCAATATCTGCCGCAGCCCGACCGCCAAGGCGGTATTCGACTACAAGCTGGCCCGGGCCGGTTTGGCGGTGGAGACGGATTCCGCCGGCACCGGTGACTGGCATATCGGCAAGCCACCGGATCGGCGCTCGCAGGCCTTTGCGCTTGACTGGGGCGTGGACATGAGCGCCCAGCGTGCCCGCCAGGTCTGTATCGATGATTTCAGCCGCTTTGATGCGCTGTTCGCAATGGATCGCTCGAATCTGGCTGATCTCCGTCGACTGGCGCCCGCCGGCACTCGGACACGGGTTGATCTAGTCATGAGCCTGGCCCCGGACTACGGGATGGATGAAGTGCCAGATCCCTACTACGGCGGTGATGCCGGCTTTCGCCAGGTTATCGATATGCTTGAAACCGCCGCCGACCGGTGGATAGCGGAGTTTAAAACCGGCGGATAATGAGCGGTTTTGACGGCAGCGCCTTCGCACGCAGCCTGACCACCGGGCCGGGCGTCTACCTGATGAAAGACGATCAGGGCAGGGTGCTCTACGTCGGCAAGGCGCGCAACCTGCGTCGGCGCGTGGCCAGTTATTTCGATAGACGCGACAAAGGGTCGCGCATCAACCTGATGGTGCGCAAGATCGCCAGCATGGAAGTCAGCCTGACCCGAACCGAGGCCGAGGCGCTGCTGCTGGAAAACGAGTGGATCAAAGCCTACCGGCCGCGCTTCAACATCAATCTGCGCGACGACAAGAGCTATCCGTGGATTCGGCTGGACACCAGCCACGAGTTCCCGCGCATTGGCTTCTACCGCGGCAGCCGCAAACCGGCCGGCGACTACTTCGGCCCGTATTCCAGCGCCGGCGCGGTGCGGGAATCGCTCAATCAGATCTATCGCCTGTTTGGCCTGCGCCAGTGTCGCGACAGCGTGTTTGCCAACCGGTCCCGGCCCTGTCTGCAGTATCAGATCGGTCGCTGCTCCGCCCCTTGCGTGGGTTATGTGTCCGAGGAGGAGTATGCCCGCGACGTGGACGCTGCCCGACGCCTGCTCAAGGGCGAGGACGCGGCCGTGATCGACTATCTGGCCGAACGCATGCAGGCGGCCAGCGCGGCGCTGGATTTCGAGAAGGCAGCCGCGCTGCGTGACCACATCCAGTCGCTGCAGCGGGTGCGCTCCAGCCAGTTCGTGGCCGGCAGCAGCGAAACCCTGGACGTAGTGGGTTTGAGCCGCAGTGGCGGTCAAGCGGCCCTGCAGCTGGTGGAATTTCGCCAGGGCCGCAACGTCGGCGGGCACTGTTTCTTTCCCGCCAATCTGCACGACGGCGCTGACAGCGGTGAGATCATGGCGGCGTTTCTCGGCCAGTACTACGCCGAACGCATTCCGCCGGCCCAGATTCTGCTCTCGCACGAGCCTGTCGAAGCCGGCCTGTGGTCGGAGGCACTGGGCCGGAAGCGCGGCGGGCAGGTGGCGCTGCGCTGGCGCTTGCGCGGACAGCGGGCGCAATGGGTCCGGCTGGCGGAGACCAATGCCGAGGACGCCCTGCGCCGACGCCTGGCCGAGCGCGACCAGGTTGGTCGGGGTGTGCAGGCGCTGACCGAACTGCTGCAACTCGAAGCTGTGCCCGAGCGGGTGGAGTGCTTCGATATCAGCCATATTTCAGGTACGGAAACTGTGGGTGCCTGCGTGGTGTTCGGGCGGTCGGGTGCGCAGAAAAAGCACTACCGTCACTACCGCTTGCGCGATATCGAGCCGGGCGATGACTATGCCGCCATGGCCCAGGTGCTGGAACGTCGCTATCGGCGCGCGCTGGAGCAGCAGGAAGTGCTGCCGGATCTGGTCCTGATCGACGGCGGAATCGGCCAGCTCGGGCGCGCACGCAGCGTGATGGAAGACCTCGGTCTGGACAGCGTGGCCCTGGTCGGCGTGGCCAAGGGGGCAGCACGCAAGGCGGGACATGAGCGCTTGATTGTCGGTCAGCGCGAAGTTGTCCCCGGGCCGCACCATCCGGCCTCGCATTTTGTCCAGCAAGTGCGCGATGAGGCGCATCGCTTTGCCGTCAGAGGTCATCGCCGTGCGCGTCAGCAGCGCGCTCAGCGCTCGCCCCTGGAAGCCATTCCCGGTGTTGGGCCAGCCCGAAGACGCAAGCTGCTCAGTCACTTCGGCGGCTTGCAGGGGCTGCGCAAGGCCGGCACGGAAGAGCTGATGAAAGTGCCGGGTATTCAGCGCGCCCTGGCCGAGCGCATCGTCGAGCATTTGCGCAGTGCTGAAACATAATCCACGCGCCTGTGGCTGCGGCGAATTTGCGGGATAATCGTGGTTTACCTAAGGGATATTCCGGCGTGCAGTTGACCATTCCCACCCTGCTGACTCTGCTGCGGATCGTGATGATCCCGGTGCTGGTGCTGGTGTTCTATCTGCCGGTGGAGTGGGCCAACCTGGCTGCCCTGCTGATTTTCGCCGCCGCCGCGGTCACCGACTGGCTGGATGGCTGGATCGCTCGCCGCTACGGCATGATGAGCGCCTTTGGCGCCTTCCTCGATCCGGTGGCCGACAAGCTGATGGTGACCGTGGCGCTGATTCTGATCGTGCAGCGCAATCCCGAATGGCTGCTGGCGCTGTCCTCGGCCATCATCATCGGACGCGAAATCACCGTCTCTGCTCTGCGCGAGTGGATGGCCTCGCTGGGCGAGAGTGGCCGGGTCAAGGTGGCTTGGACCGGCAAGATCAAAACCATTCTGCAAATGGTCGCGATCGGTTTTCTGCTCTTCCGTGAGGATTTGCTGGGACTGCCGATCCTGCAAATCGGGATCTGGCTGCTGGTCATTGCCGCCGCGCTGACCATTATTTCCATGATTTCCTACCTGCGCGCCGCCTGGCCGGCGGTGCGCCGACAGCAGTAAGGAGTTGTCAATGGCACTGAGCCGATCGCGCGCCAAGAAACGTTCCCGGCAGGCCGATGAGGCAGACCGGCACCTGCTGTATGAAGCCAGCGTGCAGGACCCGGAAACGGAGCTTGAGTTTGTCGAAGAGACCTTTCGATCGTTGACGGGCCGTCCCCTGCGCCACCTGCGGGAAGATTTCTGCGGGACCGGTAACACCGCCTGTCACTGGGTGCGCCAGGCCGAAGCGAACACCGCTGTCGGGGTTGATCTCGACGCCGAGGTGCTGGGCTGGGGCCGGAATCACCATCTCAAAGCCCTGAAAGACGCTCAGCGTGATCGAATCCGCCTGGTCGAGGGCAACGTGCTCACGGCCGAGATTGAACCTGTCGATGCCGTTCTGGCGATGAACTTCAGCTACTACCTCTTTACCCGCCGCGATCTGCTGCGGGCCTATTTCGAGCGGGTGCGGGACGGGTTGGTCGAGGATGGTGTGCTTTTCCTGGATGCGTTTGGCGGCTACGACGCCCACCGGGAAATCGAGGAGCGAACCGAGTACGACGATTTCACCTACGTCTGGGATCAGGCCAGCTTTGACCCGATCCACCACCACATGACCTGTCTGATTCATTTCGAATTTCCCGATGGATCAAGCCTTAAAAACGCCTTTGAGTACCACTGGCGCCTGTGGACGCTGCCCGAGATCCGGGAAATCCTGCTCGAAGCGGGTTTTGCCAAGGCCACGGTGTACTGGGAAGGGACGGATCAAGAGACGGGTGAGGGAGACGGCGTCTACAGTCCATCCGAAATCGGTGATGCCGATGCGGGCTGGATCTGCTACCTGGTGGCCGAAAAAGCCGGGACCGGGTCTCCAACAGGCGCCTGAATCATCAAACTCAAACCTTAAACCAATCGAACGATATTTGCGGAGGGCATTTCATGACGACATTCAGAACCGAACGCGACAGCATGGGCGAACTGCAGGTCCCGGCGGACGCCCTGTGGGGGGCGCAGACGCAGCGCGCGGTGGATAATTTCCCGGTCAGCGGGCAGCGCATGCCGCCGGCTTTCATCCGGGCCCTGGGCCTGATCAAGGGCGCCTGCGCCCGGGCCAACGAGCAGCTTGGTCTGCTCGAATCGCCGCTCGCCGAGGCGATCCGCGCTGCGGCTGAGCGCGTTGCCGCCAACGAGGTAGACGACCAGTTTCCGGTTGATGTGTATCAGACCGGCTCCGGCACCAGCTCGAACATGAACGCCAACGAGGTGATTGCCCACCTGGCCGATCCGGATGGCGCGCTAGGGGTGCATCCTAACGACCA
>SKIE01000150.1 GCA_007116585.1 Wenzhouxiangella sp.
AAGGCGCCGCCCTTGAGCAACCAGCGCACGTCAACCATGGTGAACTTGTTGTGGTGCAGCCAGGCCACGCTCATCACGGCAATACCGGCGACAAACGCCACGCCACCCCAGTCATGCAGAAATTTCGATGCCCTGGCCCAGGCGGCAAAGCCTTCCGGACCCAGCAGCGGGATCAACACGGCCCGCCCGAACAGCAGGCTCAGGCCCGTAATCGCCAGGATCAGGAACAGACCCGCCACATACCAGTGCAGCACCCGGTCAAACAACGTCCAGGCCGGAAGCCGCTTGCCCGACGGGTTGCCGGGTTTTTCGCCGCCGCCGGTGTAGAAGTGCAGACCGACCATGGCCAGGGCCATGAAGCCAAGAAAGATCGGCAGATAGAACGACACCGGACCCATCCGCACCTGGCGGAAGGTTTCGGCGCTGTCAATCATGAACACATTCGCTCCCGGACCCTGAACGGCGGTCACGCCTTCGTTGGACTGTCGGGCCTGACGCCACAACTCCGACTGCGGATTGGTCGTCGGCGCACCTTCGGCTTGCGCGGCGGCCTGGTCGCTTTGCGCGACCGCAACGTAGACATAACCCGTCAGCGGCACGACCATGGCCGCAACAACGACCAGCGCCGCCATCCAGCAAATGCGACGCAGACGCTTGCCTGCCTTGCCCTGATTACCTTGACTTTCCATACTGCTTCTCCGACTAGCGTTGCCGCTGACCGCGTTGGGCACGGTCAAGCAACTGCTGTTGTCTTTCTTCATCCTGTTCCATCGCGTCACTCACGCGCACCTGCTGGCCGGGATTGACCCAGGGATCGCCGTGATCCGGGGCACAGCCCGTCAGCACGGCGGCCAGCGAGGCAGCTACCAGCAAGCGAAGCCAGGGTGATAGTGAACGCGCGCCCACTTATCGATCCCTCTGTCCGTCAAAGCGGCGGTCCAACTGCTCGCGGAACTCAGGATCCTCCAGCTTTTCCAGCAGAGGGTCCTCAGCGCCGCGATAGACACCCGCTTCAAAGAACTTGGCGTCGGGCGATTCGTAGCAGCCGCTCAGCATGAGGGCCAGAGCCAGCGAGCTACCTGCGGTGATCAGTCCACGGCGGGTCATATGGTTTCCCCATAGGCCCGGCCCCATCCCCAGGTGTGGGGGCGCTCATCACGACTCATGGCGCGATCCTTGAAGATTTCTCCGATCAGATCGCCGTCGCCGGCCAGCAGCGCCTTGGTCGCACAGGTTTCGGCGCACACCGGCAGCTTGCCCTCGGCAATGCGGTTGGCCCCGTACTGTTCGAACTCTTCGCGCGATCCCGGCTCTTTCGGGCCGCCGGCGCAGAAGGTGCACTTGTCCATGCGGCCACGTGAACCGAAGGCTCGCTCCTGCGGGAACTGGGGCACGCCGAACGGGCAGGCAAAGAAGCAGTAGCCGCAGCCGATGCACAGGTCCTTGTCGTGCAGGACAATGCCGTCGACCGTGGTGTAGAAGCAGTCGGTCGGGCAGACCGCCGCGCAGGGTGCATCGGTGCAGTGCATGCAGGCCACCGAGATCGATTTCTCGCCAGGCTGACCGTCGTTGAGCGTGATGACGCGGCGCCGGTTCAAACCCCAAGGCACTTCGTTGGCATTCTTGCAGGCGGTGACACAACCGTTGCACTCAATGCATCGATCCGCATCACACAGGAATTTCATTCTAGCCATGTCTGTTTCCTCCAGCCTCAGGCTTTAGCGATCTGGCAGAGAGTCGCCTTGGTTTCTTGCATTTGGGTGATCGGGTCATAGCCATACGTCATTGCCGTATTACAGGCCTCCCCTCTCGCATAAGGTGCGGTGCCTTCCGGGTAGCGATGCTCCAGGTCTTCACCCTGGAACCAGCCACCGAAGTGGAACGGTGTCCAGACCACCCCGCGACCAACGCGACGGGTAATCATGGCGCGCACCTTGATGCGACCACCTTCCGGGCTTTCCAGCCAGACGTAATCACGATCGCGAATATTGCGGTCGTTGGCGTCGGCCGGATGGATCTCAACGAACATCTCCGGCTTGAGTTCGGCCAACCAGGCTGTCGAGCGGGTTTCGGCTCCACCGCCTTCGTGTTCGACCAGGCGACCACTGGTGTGAGCCAGCGGGAAGTCGCCGGAGAAATCCGTCTCCTGAATGGAGCGATAACGGATCGGAAGCCGGAAGATGCTCTTCATGTCCTCGTATGTCGGGAATTCCGAGACCAGGTCGTGGCGTTGCGTGTAAAGCGGCTCACGGTGAATCGGAATCGGATCCGGGAAGGTCCAGACGTTGCAGCGCGCCTTGGCGTTGCCGAACGGTGCAGTTTCGTGCTTCAGGCACAGGCGCTGAATGCCGCCAGAGATGTCTGTGTGCCAGGCCACCGCATCCAGGGCCGAGTCTTCCATGTCGCGGAATTCGGCGACGTCGGATTCAGACACCTCGCCGTTGGGCTCTTCGGCCAGTCCGGCAATCCAGGCAATGGTGGCCAACTCGTTAGCGGTCAGCTCGGTATGCCAGCCCAGACGGCGCAGCAAGCCATAGGTGATGGGCGGATGGCCTTCTTCAATCTCGGAATCCTTGCTCCAAGAGTCTTCGGCCAGAATATTCACCCCGTTGTGCTCGGTACCAAACCGGGCGCGGAACGGCAGCCCGCCTTTCGAGAGCGGTTTGGAGATATCCCAGAGGATATGGGTGCCCGGGTGTTTCTGCTCAGGCGTTCCCCAACACGGCCACGGCAGACCATAGATCTCGCCGTCGCACGGACCACCCTCGGCCATGAGGGTGGTGGTGTTGAAGGTGTGCTTGTATTTCAGGTGCTGCTTCAAGCGCTCGGGGCTCTGGCCGCAATAGCCGATGGTCCAGGTGCCGCGATTGATTTCGCGCAGCGTGTCTTCCCAGCTCGGCGTGCCGTTTTCGACGCGGATATTCTTGAACATCTGGTCGGCAAAGCCCATGCGCTCGGCCATCAGATAAAGAATCTCGGCGTCGGTCTTGGACTCAAACAGCGGATCCAGAATCTTTTCGCGAACCTGAATGGAACGGTTCGACGCCGTCGTCGTGCCTGACTGCTCGAACTGGGTCGCCGTCGGCAAAAGATAAATGCCGTCCTGACGCTCGGCCAGTACCGCCAGATGCGTGGGGTACGGGTCCGAGACCACGATCATGTCGAGTTTTTCCAGCGCCTTCTGCATTTCGGGCTGGCGCGCCAGCGCGTTGACCGAGTGGCCCTGGAACATGATGGAGCGGATGTTGTTGCGCTGGCCCAGGTTCTCGGGGTCTTCCAGCACCCCGTCGATCCAGCGCGAGTTGGGAATGCCTTCGACATTCATGCGGTGGACGCCGTTGATGGTGTAGTCATCAAACCGGCTGCGCATTTCCTCGAAATCAACCCCCCAGACACGGCACCAGTGCTTCCAGGCATCGTCAGACAAACCCATGTAGCCCGGCAGCGTGTTGCACAGCGGGCCGATATCGGTCGCGCCCTGCACGTTGTCGTGGCCTCGGAAAATGTTGGCACCGCCGCCCGATTGCCCCATGTTGCCAAGGGCCAGCTGCAGGATTGAATAGGCCCGGGTGTTGGCGTTGCCAACGTGATGCTGGGTGCCGCCCATACACCAGACGATGGTGCCCGGACGATTTTCGGCCAGCGTCTTGGCCGCCTGATAGACCTCTTCCTCGGGAATGCCGGTGACGTCAGCGACTTTATCCGGCGTCCATTTGGCGACTTCCTCGCGCACCTCGTCCATGGCATAGACGCGCTTGCGAATGAATTCGCGGTCTTCCCAGCCGTTCTCAAAAATATGCCAGAGCATGCCCCAGATCAGCGGGATATCGGTGCCCGGACGAAGGCGCAGATGCTGATGGGCGTGCGCTGCAGTGCGGGTGAAGCGCGGGTCAGCGACGACGATTTTTGCGCCGTTCTCCTTGCCGCGCAAAACGTGCTGCATGGAAACCGGGTGCGCTTCTGCGGCGTTGGAGCCGATGAAGAACATCGACTTGCAGTTATGCATGTCGTTATAGGAGTTTGTCATTGCACCGTAGCCCCAGGTGTTGGCAACACCGGCTACCGTGGTGGAGTGACAGATCCGCGCTGAGTGATCCATGTTGTTCGTGCCCATGAAGGCAATGAACTTGCGCTGCAAAAAGGCCGCTTCATTGTTGGCCTTGCAGGAACCGCACATCCAGTTCGAATCCGGGCCTGACTCTTCGGCGATCTGCATCCATTTTTCGCAGATTTCGTCGATGGCCTGGTCCCAGCTGATCCGGCGCCATTCGCCAGCTTCCAGCTTCATCGGGTATTTGATGCGCCTGCTGCCCTGACCATGCTGACGCAACGAGGCACCCTTGGCGCAATAAGCGCCCAGGCTGATCGGTGAATCAAAATCAGGCTCCTGCCCGATCCAGACACCGTTCTGTACGGTGGCAATGGCGCTACAGCCCACCGAGCAGTGTGAACAGATCGTTCTGCGGGTTTCGATCGGGCCGCCATCAGCTTCCGGTGGCACCTGCGCATCGACCCGGCGCATCATGCTGATCGGCATGGCGCTGGCCAGCGCGGTACCGCCGGCGGTCAACCCGGATCGCTTCAGGAAGGTCCGGCGGTCAAACGATGTGCCGGAAGAACCTTGTGGTCCCTGAGGCTCGGCGTGCTTGCGAATTAATCTCATGAATGAATCTCCAACAATGACTTGGCGCTGTTTCTGGCGTCAGATTTCGCGGGCGCAGCGGTAGTAGCGACGAATGTGCTCGGTTTCGCGATAGCAGGTGGAGCGCTTCTCCGGCTTCTGCTCAGCAATAGGTGCTGCTGTTGCGTTGACGCCGCCCAGCCCCAGCCCGGCTGTTGCGCCGACGGTCAATGCACCGGCCATCAATTTCCGGCGGCTGATGTCCACGCCGGCGGGATTGGTCTTTCGAGTTTGTTTGCCCATTACTTCTTTCTCCACGG
>SKIE01000104.1 GCA_007116585.1 Wenzhouxiangella sp.
GCCTGGTGGCAATAGCGGCATGGAACCACCCGACCCCATCCCGAACTCGGAAGTGAAACGTGCCAGCGCCGATGGTAGTGCGGTTCGTCCGTGCGAGAGTAGGTCACTGCCAGGCATTTATTCCAGAAACCCCGGTGCTTCATCAAGCGCCGGGGTTTCTTTTTGTCAGGCCTGGTTTTCTGAGTTGCCGATCGATTCTGCCACCTCTTACCTAATTTGCCCCGCGGCCCGCTAGGCTCGACTTGCGCTGTCGCCCGAATCCGGCCGCATGAACAACTCCCGGTCTAGTTCGCCTTCGGAGTCCGCCACAACTACGGTCACTACAGCATCGCCAGTCACGTTGACCGCGGTTCTGGTCATGTCCAGTAAGCGGTCAACGCCAAGAATCAGGGCGATTCCCTCCGCTGGAAGTCCAACCTGGGCGAGTACACCGGCCAGCAGGATCAGGCCGACGCCAGGTACACCGGCGGCCCCGATTGAGGCGATGATCACCATGATGACGATCATCAGATACTGGGTGATCGTCAGATCAACTGCGAAATACTGTGCGATGAAGCCCGCCGCGATGCCCTGCATGATGGCCGTGCCGTCCATGTTGATGGTGGCGCCCAGCGGCACGGTGAACGAGGCGACCTTGTTATCTACCCCCAACCGCTGCTCCACGGTTTTCAACGTCACAGGGATGGTCGCGCCGCTGGAAGCGGTGGAAAATGCGAATGCCAGTACGGCCCGCATTTTGGAGAAAAATATCCGCGGGCTTAAACCCGTGAACAGCCGCAGGATCAGAGAATAAGTCAATCCAGCATGCAGTATCAGCATGAACAGGACCAGAAGCACGTATTTCAACACCCCAAAGAACGTACTGAGCCCGGTGGTCGCAGCAAGCGATGCGATCAGAGCGAAAACGCCATAGGGGGCAAGCAGCATCACGAACCCGACAAGGCGCATGACCACCACGTTGAAATCGGCAAAAAACTGACCGACCCGCTCTCCGGGCTTGCCTGCCAGTGCGATCGATAGGCCGATCAGCACGGCAAAGACGATGATCGGGAGCATGTCGCCTTCGGCCATTGCCTCGACCGGGTTTCGCGGAACCATGTCGGTCAGAACCTGAGCGAAGGACGGTTGTGCCGAAATTTCCCGCTCGACGGTCTGCTCTGGGCTCGCACCCACCCCGGGCTGAACAATCACAGCCGCCGAAAGCGCGAGGGTAATGGCAATTCCAGTTGTCATCATATACAGCGCGACGCCCTTGCCGCCAACGCGACCCAGCTTTTTCGGATCGCTCAGCGCACTGACGCCGGTGATCAGCGAGACAAAGACCAGCGGCACCACCAGCATGCTGAGAAAGCGCACGAATATTTCCCCGACCACCCCTAGGAGTCCGTCGATCAAAAACGACTGTGCCCAGGGTTGGTCGGCTACGGTGAGGTTGATCAGGATGCCGAAGACCAGGCCCAGTCCCATGCTGGCCAGAATTCGGTTGGATAGCTTGCGATGGTCAAAAGTGTCAGTGGACATGAACTTTGCTTCTCCCAAAATAGCGCCCAAGAGTAGCGCAGGTTTGGTCAATGATCCAGAACTGCCCGAACCCGGATCCCTGACCAAGTTGCCCCGCAGGCCGTACAATCCGAGTCTGGACTTTTTGATGGCTTTCTCAATGAACGAAGCAGAGCGACCAGCTGTGCCGGCCCATTTCATTCGGACCCGGATCGCACGCGACCTGGATGCCGGGTTGCACGCGCAAGTGATCACCCGGTTCCCGCCGGAGCCCAACGGGTTTCTGCACATCGGGCACGCCAAGTCCATCGTGCTCAACTTTGCCATGCCGGATGAGTTTGGGGGCTATACCAACCTCAGGTTCGATGACACCAACCCGGCCCGTGAGGAACAACGCTTTATCGATTCGATCAAGCAAGATGTCTCATGGCTGGGCTACCACTGGAAGAACGAGTGTTATGCCTCCGATTACTTCGAGACGCTGTATCAATACGCCCTCCACCTGATTGACCACGGTCTGGCCTATATCGACGAGCAGGATGCTGACGCCATCCGCGAGCAGCGCGGCACCTTGACCGAACCCGGCGTGGACAGCCCGTTCCGTGACCGCCCGCCCACCGAGAATCGCGATCTGTTTGTACGGATGCGGGGCGGAGAATTCGCCGACGGTGCGATGGTACTAAGAGCCAAAATCGACATGGCGGCCCCGAATATCAATCTACGCGATCCTGTGCTGTACCGCATTCGCCGCGTGCACCACCACCGCACCGGTGATGACTGGTGCATCTATCCCAGCTATGATTTCGCGCACGGCCAGTCCGATGCGATCGAGCACATCACGCATTCGCTGTGCACTCTGGAGTTCGAAGATCACCGACCGCTCTATGACTGGTTGATCGAGCATCTCCCCGTACCATCACGTCCAGTCCAGATCGAGTTCTCGAGGCTGAATCTGGATTTCACCGTGCTCTCGAAGCGACGCCTGACGCGGCTCGTCGAAGAGCACCATGTTGCCGGCTGGGACGATCCCCGCCTGCCAACGATTGCCGGCCTGCGGCGGCGTGGTTTTACGCCGGCTTCGATCCGCAACTTCTGCACCGAGATCGGGGTCACCAAGTCCGAAAGCATCATTCCTTTCGGAGAGCTCGAGCGCCATCTGCGAGATGACCTGAACGTGCGCGCCCACCGACGTATGGTGGTGCTGCGGCCACTGAAGCTGGTCCTGACCAACTTCCCGGAAGGCGAAGTCGAATGGCTGGACGCGGCCAACCATCCACAAAACCCCGACCTCGGCACTCGTCAGGTGCCGATCAGCCGCGAAATTTTCATCGAACGCGATGACTTCATGGAAGACGCGCCCCGCAAATTCTTCCGCCTCAAGCCGGGCGGGGAGGTGCGTTTGCGCAACGCGTTCATTATCCAATGCGACGAGGTGATCAAGGACGCGGCAGGTACCGTCACAGAGCTGCGCTGCTCGCTCGACCCCGACACCCGTTCCGGTCAGCCCGGTGCTGAGCGCAAGGTCAAGGGCACCATCCACTGGGTGTCCGCCGAGCACGCTGTGAAGGCCGAGGTTCGCCTCTACGACCGCTTGTTCAGCGTCCCTGACCCGGGCGGCGACAAGGCCGTGGACTTCACTGATCATCTCAACCCGAAGTCACTGGAAATCCTCACCGATGTCAGGCTGGAGCCGGGTGTGGAACAGGCTCGGCCGGGCGAGTGTTACCAGTTCGAGCGCCTGGGGTATTTTGTTCCAGACCCCGACGGCAGCGCCGCTGCCCCCGTATTCAACCGAGCCGTTACCCTGCGTGATACATGGGCGAGATTGGAAAAGCAGCTGCGGCAGGGCGGCTGATGCTGCCCGTGGCGCCGGGTCGATTGCGGTACAGTGTGAGTCCAGTGGTTGATGCCAGCCAGTTCGTAGCGGAGAATTGACCCATGTTCAACAAGCGAGACGCCTCCCCCAAGCCCGCGGAGGAAACCCGTCCACCGGAACGACCAATAAAGGAGAGCCCCCGTATGAGTGACCAGCAGCGCGGTGCCGTGATCGGCCCGTCCATCCAGATTGACGGTACCCTGAAAGGCGACGAGGACCTGCTGATTCAGGGCAAGGTCAAAGGTACGATCGAACTGAAGAAAAACAGCGTTACTGTCGGCGAATCCGGTGAGGTCAAAGCCGACATCTTTGCCCACACCATCGTGCTGGAAGGCCAGGTGGAAGGCAAGCTGGTGGGGTCTGAACGGGTGGTCATACGCAAAACCGCACAGATCCGCGGCACGCTGGTGGCACCCCGCGTCACGTTGGAAGATGGCGCCAAATTCAACGGCACCATCGACATGGACCCGGAATCTGATGCCGTGAAGTCGGGATTTTCCGGCCAGTCTCAAACTGCCGCCTCGTCTTCAATATCGAAACCGGATTCCTCCTCGGGCAGTACATCGAGCCTGTCGAGCAACAGCTAAACCCGCTATCCAGTCGCCTCTGCATGAGGGGGCGAAAAGGACTCGTTGCTCATGTCCGAAGCACGGAAAGCGGGGCTTGGCGCACCGCTGTTTGAACAGGCGATCCGGGAAATCGACCCGGAAAGGCGGCTGGTTGTGCTCGAACTGGGTACGATCCGATCGGGAACCGTCGCTTTGTTTACGCCCTACCGCTGCCGGCTGGATGTGGCCGATCTTCAGACCTGCCTGCCATTGCTGGCCGATGCCGGAGAGGCTGAGGATCGCCGAGATCATCTGGCCGCCTGTCTGCAGTGGCCTGACGAGGAGCCCATTGATCTGGTGTTGTGCTGGAATCTCCTGAACTACCTGCAGCGCGACGACATCAGCATGATTGCTGAACTGCTGGAGCCAAGGTTGACATCGCAGAGCCGCATTCACGCCTTGATGGAGTATGCGTCTCCCCTGATGCCGGCCACCCCTGGTTGCTGGATTCCCGATGCTGACTGCCGGCTCCACGCCAGCCAGGTCGATGAAGAGCAGATCGACGCGCCACGCTACAAGCCCAAGGAACTGGAGCGTCTGATGCCGCAACTGGCGCCAGAACGAACCGTATTGCTCGGCAACGGTTTTCAGGAGTATCTGTTCAGACTCAGGCGCTGAGGGGTCTGAAGCGTCACCTGCCTGCGACCGCGCGTTCGTAGACCGCCGCGTAGAGTCTGGCCGAGGCCGACCAGCTGAAATCCTGTGCCATGGCGTTGTGCTGCAGCGCCTGCCAGGCATCGGGCTGGCGATAAACGCTCACCGCTCGATCGATGGCATGTGCCATGTCGGCAGCGCTTGTGCCATCAAAATGAAAGCCGCTGGCCTGAATCGCCGTGCCGTTTTCCGATGAGACATCCCGGACGGTATCGGCCAGTCCACCGACCGGCCGTACAACCGGAATCGTGCCAAATCGCA
>SKIE01000235.1 GCA_007116585.1 Wenzhouxiangella sp.
CGAATTCCTTTGCCGCAATGCGCCAGTTGAGCAGGTGCCAGGTCCAGGGCTTGTCCTGCTCGGCCACGCGCCGGCACAGCCAGTTGGTGTCGAAGCCGGTGACCAGCGGCTCAGGGCCGATGCGGAGGCCGGAGTGATCCAGCCACAGCGCGGATTTGCACGGAATGGTCGACAGGCCATGGCCGTCGAACTCGGGATAAGGATGCCGGAAACCCGCGGCGTAGTTCCACATCGCGCCGGGGTTGACGATCTGCCCGTTGAGGTGTTCTTCGGTGAACTTGTGCAGCTGTCCGTCGGCGAAAGGATGGGCGCCGTTGAGCATTTCCGCCGGCTGCGGCAGGTCGGCGGGCCAGTTCGCCCGACACTGCGCATGCGATCCGTTGATGCCGCCCATGGCCAGCACGACCCGCGATGCTTTGAACGTGGTCTCTTCGCCGCTGTCTTCATTGACAGCCACAGCAGCGCTGATCTGCCCGGCTGCATGCTCCAGGGCGATGACTCGATGGCGATGGATGATCTCAAGGCGTGCGTTTGAGTCGGCTGACTCAAGCCCGGCGAGCACGCGCCGAACCAGCTCGCGCGCTGTGCCCCACAACAGGTGATACCGGGGCAGGGTATTGCCGTCGCCGAAGCGGCCCCGCTCTACCCAGTTGACTGCCGGCATGAACTTCAGGCCTTCGGCCACCAGCCAGTCGTGGACATCGGCCCGCGAGCGCTCAACGTAACGCTCGGCCCACGCCAGCGACCAGCGATCATTCCGGTCCAGCTCGCCGAAACGCAGCCAGTCGGCCAGCGCGCGCTGCGGGCTGTCGGGGATTTTCATTCTTGCCTGCAGCGGTGTGCCGACCAGCGCCATGCCGCCGAAGGCCCATAGCGCCAGTCCGCCCAGTCGCCCTGGTGAATCGCGATCGACCACCGTGACCGACTGACCGCCGCGCACCAGCTCCAGCGCCGTGACCAGACCGGCCAGACCACCGCCGATGATCAGCACGTCGGACGGCTCGTGAGATTGAGCAGTAGCGTAGGTCGGTGAATGATGTCCCATTGGCACAAGAGTCTAAACGAGTGGCTTGGTCTCAACCATAGAACGTGGCTTCCGGCACGGGCGCAGACGGAAAAATAGACCTATACTATGGCAATCCAATTCCGGTATCGGGAGGTGGTTTGTCATGTATCGCTGGGTAATCGGCAGCCTGCTGCTGAGCTTGAGTTTGATCGTGGCGCCGGTCATGGCGCTGGAGAGAGATCCTGACCTTCAGGAGAAGCTGGAGGAGCTGCTGGCGACCATGGACGGCGAGCGTCCAGGCGCGGTCGCGGGGCTGGTGCGCGATGGTGAACTGGTAGCCGCGCACGCGGTGGGCTTGGCAGACTTGAGTTTCGGCATGCCGTTTACCGTGGATACGCCGACCAACATCGGCTCCACCGGCAAGCAGTTCACGGGGTATGCGCTGGCGCGGCTGCATGAGCAGGGCCAGCTGTCGCTGGATGATGACATTCGCGACTACTTTCCCGACCTGCCCGATTTCGGCGAAACCGTCACGCTGCATCATCTGGTCACTCACACCAGCGGCTACCGGGAGTTTCTGAACGCGCTGGCCCTGGCCGGTGTGCGCATCGAAAAGGGCGACTGGATCGAACCGGAAGAAGCCATTGCGCTGATTCGTCGCCAGCCTGAACTGCAAAACAGCCCCGGTGCGGAGTGGAACTACAACAATACCGGCTACGTGCTGGTGGCCAAGGTAATCGAGCAGGTCACAAACACTTCGTTTGCCGAATGGCTGGCTCAGGAGGTGTTTCAACCGCTAAAGATGAACGCTACCGGTGTTCGGCTTGATCCAACCGTGGTCGTGGCCAATGCCGCCCGCGGCTACAGCCAGCAAGAAGAGGCCTGGCGCGAGGCGCGTGATCTCGGCGGTGCGCCGGGCGCCGGTGCTGTCTACACAACGGTTGGCGACATGGCGCGCTGGATGGCTGAACTGGCCACGTTTGCCCATGCAGGTTCAGCTGTGGGTAAGATGCTGACCGAGCCGTTCGAGGGCACGACCTATGGCCTCGGCCTGATCATTGAAGACTGGCGCGGGCAGCGTCGCTGGCAGCATGGCGGCGGTGATCTGGGCCATCTGTCGGCGTTTTACTACTATCCCGATCTGAATGCCGGGATCATGCTGTTTGCCAATCACCACGAGCTGCCGCCGACCCTGGTCGACGACCTGACAGAATTGCTGATCGGCGATGCGCTTGAGCCGCTGGAGACAACCGAGGATGATGCGCCGATTGATCCGGATGCGCCGTTCGAGGACCACTTTTTTGACGCCTATGTCGGTCGCTATGAGCTTGAGGCCATGCCGGGCTTTGTGCTGCGTTTTTTCCGCGATGAAGAGCGCTACATGATCCAGGCAAACGGACAACCCGCGTTTGCAATGACGCCGGTCGATGCCCGCAGTTTCACCATCGATGTGGTCAACGCGCGCGTCGTGTTCTATATCGATGACGATGACGGTGGAATTGCCCCGGCGCTGACCTTGTTCCAGAACGGCGAACATCGCGCCGTCCGGCTCGATGACGAGGAGTCAGGCGCCGTTAATCTTGCTGATTTTGTCGGGCGCTATTTCAGCGAGGAGCTGGAGGTGTTTTACGACATCAGCGTGGACGACGAGCAACTGGTGCTGCACCAGCGGCGCCTGGGTTCGCATCCGCTTCGTCACCGCTCTGATGATGGGTTTGATGCCGAGTTCCCGCTCGGGAGCATCGACTTTGAGCGCGACGAGGCGGGTAGGATCACGGGCCTGAAGGCTGGTAACGTGCGTACGCGCGATGTCTGGTTTGAGCGCATGGCCGACTAGGGAATTTTCCTGCATGACCTGTCATGACGATGATCGCTATCGCAGCGAGACGATTACACTGGGTCAATCGCCCCGGCTGATCCAGCGTCCGCATGAACCAGATTACCACCATCACGTTGTTCCGCTTCGACTCGCTGGCTGCCAGAGTCTGGGCGTTTGCCAACATTGCCGGTCCGCAGCGTGGTCTCAAAGCGGTTACCGGGCAGGCATTTTGCCGCTTGATGGGCAGCGGTCGGGGCGGTGGCTTCCATCCCTTGCCCGACTGGTCGGTGTATGCCTTGCTGCAGGTCTGGCAGGGCGAGGCCAATGCCGAGGCATTCCTGAACGGCTCGCCGCTGATCAAGCAATATCGATACCGGGCTGACGCTGTTTGCACGTTTTTTCTGAAAAACCTGCGTGCCAAGGGCGCCTGGTCCGGGCGCAATCCCTTCGTCGCCCACGCCGCGCCTGATGCAGACAACCCGCTGCGCGCGGTGATCACCCGGGCGGCCATCAAGCCCTCCTGCCTGCGCAAGTTCTGGCGCTACGTGCCGTTGAGCCAGCAGCACCTGCAAGACAGTCCCGGGCTGATCTTCGCCAAAGGGGTCGGTGAAGCGCCGTTCGTCAACATGGCCACCTTCAGTGTCTGGGAGGATGAAGCAGCGTTACGCGACTATGCCTACGGCGATGCCGGACATCGTGGCGCCATCAGTCGCACTCGCGACTACGGCTGGTTCAGTGAAGACCTGTTTTCGCGCTTTCAGCCTTACCGGGCCGTAGGCAGCTGGCCGGGGATGACCGTGCCGCCTATCCTCCGCTGAGCGTTCAGGCCGGGACCGCCACTGCCGTCAGAATGCCCAGGCGGCGTCTTTTTTGCGGCCAGCGGGTCAGCCGATAGGCCAGCATGCCGGCGACAAACCGGATGAATTCCGGCTCCATGGAATCGTCCCAGTCGGCACCCCGTTGCTCCATGCGACTCATCCAGTGCAGCACGTATGGGTCCAGCGTGCCCCGCGGATTGATGTCCAGCGGCTTCCAGCCGGTTTTTTCCAGCAGCAGGCCAAGGTTGGACGGCGAAAACAGGCTCAGGTGACGCGGTGTGTGGTAGCCCGCCCAGTGCGGGCCAAACTGTTTTCGGCCTTCGGAGTCGAAATCCGGTACTTCGATCACCAGCAGGGTGTCCGGCAGGGCGTGTCGATGCAGGGCTTGCAGGGTTCGGGCCGGGTGGTAGTCGTGCTCGAGGTAATGCCACAGGGTGATGATGTCGGCCCGTAGTGTGGCCGGCAGTTGCTCGACCTCGCCGACGAGCAGCGACAGGCCGGACTCGGGCTCTTCCTGTGCCCGCCATCCGTGATCAGAGAAGTCCAGGCCGATGCCGGTACAGCCCGAGCGGCGAATGCAGGTTTTGAGGAAATCCGGCTTGCCGCAGCCGATGTCGAGCACCGTCGACTCGTTTGCAAGACGGCGATAACGCTCCACCAGGGCCACCCGCCTTTGATCCAGCTGGCGCTGGCTTTTGTCGACCAGCCCGCGGTAGCGGCCCCAGGCCTCGGCGCCACGATAGGGTAAATAGCGCTCGGTGTAGTAAGCGCCCAGTTCTTCTGGCGGCAGGCGCGGATTGAGAAACGCCAGGCCGCAGCTCGAGCAGCGATCAAAATTGAAGCGGCTGGCGCCAGAGTGCATCTGCGCCCTGGTCTGGACGAAGGGCTGGATGTCGCCCGATTCACATACCGGGCAGGCGTCGAGGTGTTCCATGATCTGGCCGGGGGCTGCATAAAGTGCCATTATGCGCCGCCGCTGGGTTCTGCGACCCAAAGTCATTCTCAGGTTTTGAGAATCGGCCGGGCATAATGGCGGTGTGAGCAAAGGCGATACTCTGATTCTGACCCCGACCGCGCGCCTGGCGCGGGCCGAACTGCAGCGCCAATCGGCCAGCCGGGTTGCCGACGGCCAGAGCGCGTGGCGACCGTCACCGGTGCTGGCGTTTTCCAGCTGGCTGCATGAACTGCGCGAGGACTATTTTCTGCACGCCGACGATGACCGCGTGCCGATCGGCGGCGATC
>SKIE01000200.1 GCA_007116585.1 Wenzhouxiangella sp.
ACAGCACGCTGAGCAGCGTGCCGAACACCAGAAAGGAGACGATCAGTCGGCTTCTAAGCCGACGACGAAACTTCATCGGGCGGGGCCAGGCAGTAGCCGATACCGTGGCGGGTATTGATCAAGGGCGAGCCAAAGGGTTTGTCGATGGCCGCGCGCAGCGTGTGGATATGGACCCGCAAACTGTCGCTGTCGGGGAGTTCCTCGCCCCAGACATGCTGCTCCAGGTCGCGCCGCGTGACCACGGCCGGCGAGGCGCTCATCAGTTTTTCCAGCAGTTTCAGGCCGATCGGGTTGAGGTCGACCTTCTTGCCGGCCCGCTTGACGGTGAAGGTCTCGAGGTTGTATTCGAGATCTGCGACCTTGAGTTCGCGGGGCTTGACCCGCTGGCCCCGTCGCGCCAGCACTTCCAGCCGGGCCTCGACCTCGCGCAACTCAAACGGCTTGACCAGGTAGTCGTCGGCGCCGGAATCAAAGCCGGCCAGCTTGTCGTCGAGCTGGTCGCGCGCGGTCAGCATCAGTACCGGCGAGCCCTTGCGCGCCTCTTCGCGCAGCTTGCGGCAGACCTCGAGTCCGTCCATGCCGGGCAGGGCCAGGTCAAGCACGATGGCATCGAAATCGTTGACCACGGCCAGGTGCAGGCCGGTCACGCCGTCATAGGCGTAATCGACCTCATGACCGCGGTCACTGAGGAAGTCGCCCAGGTTGGCGGCGATGTCTCGATTGTCTTCAATGATCAGGATGCGCATGCTCAAAGGGTAATCTCTTGCAAAGAAAACGACCCGGGCGGCCTGTGTAGCACCCGGGTCGAACTGGCCCCGTGCCCGTCGGCGGGAACGAGAGGGCAACGTTCGAAACGACGGTTGCCCGATAGTATGCCCAGCCGGGTTAACCCGGGGTTAACCTTGCTGCAAGCGGGGGTTATCGCAGCGGCCGCCCGTCATCGACCAGGTCAAAATCCGCGGCCTTGCCGCTCATGCTGTCGGCGTCTGTGCCTTCGCTGAGCTTGACGGTCAGGCGCAGATCATTGGCTGAATCGGCATGGCGCAGAGCGTCTTCGTAGCTGATCAAACCCTGCTGGTACATGCTGAACAGGCTTTGGTCGAAGGTGATCATGCCGTGGTGGCGCGAGTCGCGCATGATCTTTTTCAACTCTTCGATCTTGCCCTTGCGGATCTTCTCCTGCACCAGCGGGGAATTGATCAGAATTTCTATCGCAACGTGACGCCGGTCGCCCTCGATTGACGGGATCAGTTGTTGGGCGATGATGGCTTTGAGGTTGAACGACAGGTCGAGCAGGACCTGCTGATGCCGATCTTCAGGGAAGAAGTGCAAGATTCGATCCATCGCCTGGTTGGCGTTGTTGGCGTGCAGCGTGGTCAGGCACAGATGGCCGGTTTCGGCGAAGGTGATGGCGTGCTGCATGGACTCCCGAGTTCGCACCTCGCCAATCATGATGACATCCGGTGCCTGGCGCAGCGTGTTGCGCAGGGCCATCTCAAACGAGACCGTGTCCAGCCCGACCTCGCGCTGTGTTATCAGGCTTTTGCGGTGCTTGTGTACGTACTCAATCGGGTCTTCAATGGAAATGATATGACCGGTGGCGTTGCAGTTGCGGTGACCGACCATGGCCGCCAGCGTGGTCGATTTGCCCGTGCCTGTCGCGCCGCAGAGAAAAATGATGCCGCGCTTGGCCATGGCCAGTTCGGACAGCGATTCCGGCAGATCCAGGTCGGTAAAGGTCGGGATCTGCGTTTCAATTCGCCGGCAGACGATGCCGATGCTGTTGCGCTGATAGAACGCGCTGACCCGAAACCGTGCTGCCCCTTCCAGCGAGATGGCGAACTGGCATTCGCGCGTCTTCTTGAACTCCTCACGCTGATCCTCGCGCATGATGCCGTGAACAATCGCCATGACCTCCTCATGGGTCAGCGCGTTGCGCCCGATCGGCCTGATGCGGCCGTTAATCTTCAGGCAGGGTGGCGCGCCAACCGTGACGAACAGGTCCGAGCCCTTGCTGTCATGCAGCTCTCTTAGCCAGTTGCGGATGTCGTGCATGAATATGCCCTCTCGAATGTCCGCTAAAGTCCTGTAGTCTCCAAAAAACCGATCAGGCCAGCGCCTGCTTGTTCTGCGCCTTGCGCATGGCTTCCTGCTTGGCCACGACGCCGCGACGCACCAGGTCGACCAGGCACTGGTCGAGCGTGGTCATGCCCACATTCTGTCCGGTCTGGATGGCGGAATACATCTGCGCCACCTTGTCCTCGCGGATCAGGTTGCGAATCGCGGGGGTGGCAACCATGATCTCGTGCGCGCCGACCCGACCGCCGCCGATGCGCTTGAGCAGGGTCTGGGAAATGACCGCGCGCAGGGATTCCGACAGCATCGAGCGCACGATCGGCTTTTCGTCGCCGGGGAAGACATCGATGATCCGGTCGATGGTTTTGGGCGCCGACGAAGTATGCAGGGTCGCGAAGACCACGTGACCGGTTTCGGCCGCCGTCAGGGCCAGGCGGACGGTCTCGATATCGCGCAGCTCACCGACCAGAATGATGTCCGGATCCTCACGCAGGGCCGAGCGCAGCGCCTGGTTGAAGCCGTGCGTGTCGCGCTTGACCTCGCGCTGGTTGATCAGGCAGCGCTGGGGCGTGTGCACGAATTCAATCGGGTCTTCAATGGTCAGGATATGTCCGGGCACCGTCTTGTTCAGGTGATCGATCATCGCCGCCAGGGTGGTGGACTTGCCCGACCCGGTGGGGCCGGTGACCAGAACCAGCCCGCGCGGCACCTCGATGATGTCGCGGAACACGGAGGGCGCCCGGATGTCTTCCAGTGACCAGATATCGTTCGGAATGACGCGAAAAGCCGCGCCCATACCGCGATTCTGGTTGAACGCGTTGACGCGAAACCTCGCCAGCCCTGGCACAGAGTAGGAAAAGTCGACTTCCAGGTTGGCTTCGTAATCGCGCCGCTGGTTGTCGTTCATGGTCGAGTAGATCAGCTCGGCGATGTCCTTGTTGTCAATCGCCGGCGTGTTGATGCGATGGATGTCGCCATCGACCCGGATCATGGGCGGCAGACCGGCCGAAATGTGCAGGTCTGAGGCTTTGCTCTTGACCGTGAACGCTAGTAGTTCGGTGATATCCATCGCAGTGCTCCCCGTGAAAAGTCAGTTGCAGCGCCAATGCAACGGTAACAATACAATGGAGCCAAGCATACCAGCCCCTTCGAGCAGACGATAGCGAAACCTTGATGGCCCGTTTTGATGACACTCTGGCGCGAATCACTGCCGCCGCAGCGCAGGCTGGACGCGACCCGGCCGACGTGCTCTTGCTGGCGGTCAGCAAAAAGCAGCCGCTGGAAAAAATCCGGGCCTTGGTCGAGCGGGGCCAGGCCCGGTTCGGCGAAAACTATGTGGATGAAGCACTGGAGAAAATGGACGCGCTGACGCCTCTGGAGCTGGAGTGGCATTTCATCGGGCCGGTGCAGTCCAACAAGACCCGCGCGCTGGCCGAGCGGTTCGACTGGGTGCAGAGCGTTGACCGGGCCAAGATCGTACGCCGGCTCAATGATCAGCGCCCGGCGGACCGGCCGCCGCTGAATGTCCTGATCCAGGTCAACCTCGATCAGGAAACCCAGAAGGCGGGCTGCCCGCCCGATGAGGTGGCCGCACTGGCGTCCACCATCGACGAAGCGCCGCGTCTGGTTCTGCGCGGTCTAATGGCCATCCCGGCGCCGCGCCAGGATCCTGCCGAGCAGCAGGCGGCGTTTCAGCGACTGCGCGACCAGTTCGACGTTCTGGCCCGTGAGTATCCCGAGGTCGACACCCTGTCGGCGGGCATGACGGGTGATCTTGAGGCGGCGGTGGTGGCGGGCAGCACCATGGTGCGAGTCGGGACGGCCCTGTTCGGTCCGCGCCCGGAATAGCATCGCCATTACAATAGCGCCCATGGATAAGGTTTCAGTTGCCTTTATTGGCGGCGGCAATATGGCCCAGGCGTTGATCGGCGGCCTGATCGCTGCGGGTCATCCTGCCGCCCGAATCCGAGTGGCTGACCCTGGTCAAGCGGTGAGGGAACAGGTGGCGACCGAATTCGGGGTTCAGGTCGGTGCCGCCAACATCGACGCTGCAAAAAACGCTCGGGTCGTCGTGCTCGCGGTCAAGCCCCAGGTCATGCCGGACGTGCTCAAGGCGCTGGCTGATGAGCTTGTGCCCGGTACGCTGGTCATCAGCGTGGCCGCCGGCGTGACGCTGGATCGTCTCCGTGCCGGGCTTGGCAGTGGCGTTCGCCTGGTCCGGGCCATGCCGAATACGCCGGCTCTGTTTTCGGTCGGCATGACCGGCCTGGTGGCCGGACCGGATGTGGATCAGGACAGCCGCTTGCTGGCGACCGAGATCCTGGGTTGTGTCGGCCAGACGGTCTGGCTTGAGCAGGAGGCGCTGATTGATGTTGTCACCGCGGTATCCGGTTCCGGACCGGCCTACTTTTTCGCCCTTGCAGAACAACTGGCGCTGGCCGGGCAGAACGCCGGCTTGCCGCCGGCCGTTGCGGCGCAGCTGGCGCGGCAAACGGCTTTTGGCGCGGGCACCATGCTGGCCCGCTCCGAACACTCGGCCGGTGAGCTGCGTGCCCGGGTGACCTCGCCCGGGGGGACCACGCAAGCCGCGCTGGAAGCCTTCGAACAGGGCGATTTTTCGCGACTGGTCCAAGCGGCGGTGGATGCGGCCGTGCGCCGTGGACGTGAACTGGGAGAGAACTGACGATGGGCTCGCCAACCAGCGCCTTCGCGTTTCTGGTCGAAACGCTGATTCATCTTTATCTGGTGGTCATATTACTGCGGGTGCTGCTGGAAGCCGCCCGGG
>SKIE01000132.1 GCA_007116585.1 Wenzhouxiangella sp.
ATCTGGGGCGTGATGGCGCGGCAGTATTTCATTCCGGAAATTGCGGCCCAGTTCTTTACCCTCGGTCTTGTTATCGGCCTGCTCTACCTGCTGCCCGGCACCAACCGGCTGGGCGCCAACGCGCAGGCCCGGGCGTTTCGGGAAGGCGCGGCGGGCCTCGTGCCGGCCGTGCTGGTTGTCGGCCTGGCCAGCGGTCTGGTGTTGCTGCTGGGTGGCACCGATCCCGGCGAGCCGTCGGTGATGAACACCGTTTTGTATGCGCTGGCATCAATGCTGACGCATCTGCCGGAGATGGTCTCGGCCTGGCTGATGTTTCTGGTTCAGGCCGTGCTCAATTTTCTGGTCCCGTCCGGCTCCGGCCAGGCCGCGCTGACCATGCCGCTGATGGCACCACTGGGCGACCTGGTCGGCATCGAGCGCCAGGTGACCGTGCTGTGTTTCCAGCTCGGCGACAGCCTGACCAACCTGATCATCCCCACTTCGGCCACGCTGATGGGCGTGCTGGGTGCTGCCCGCATTGACTGGGCCGTGTGGGCGCGCTGGATACTGCCCGTGCTGGGCCTCTACGCCACCCTGGCGCTCGCCTTCATCGGCTTTGCCGTGATCACAGGCTATTCCTGATCCAGTGAGAGTCAAAACAACCATTCGATTGGAGCCGAGCGTAGAATAGCGCGGTCTCCCTTGTAGGAAGCGCTATCCTCGGAATGAATATTCGGGCCCTGCAATATCTGGTCACCCTGGCCGATGTCAGACATTTCAGCAAGGCGGCTGACCGCTGCTTTGTCAGCCAGCCCACGCTGAGCACTCAGATCCGCAAGCTTGAAGAAGAACTCGACGTACAGCTGGTCGAGCGCACCCCGCGCAAGGTGATGCTGACCAAGGTGGGCGAGGAAGTCGTCGAGCGCTGTCGGCGCGTCCTCAATGAAGTCGAAGCCATGCGCAGCATCGCGCGACAGGCGCGCGACCCTGAAAGCGGACTGTTGCGCATCGGGATTTTTCCGACTCTGGCGCCTTACCTCCTGCCGCACGTGATCCCGACCCTGCGGCGGCGGTTTCCACGCCTGACGCTGCGCCTGTTCGAAGAGAAAACCGAAGATATTCTGGAGATGCTGAGCCAGGGCCAGCTGGATGCCGCCATCCTGGCGCTGCCGATCGGAACGGATCGTTTCGTGACCCGCACCCTGTTTGAAGAACCCTTCGTCGTGGCCATGCCCGAGCACCACCCCCTAAGCCAGCGCCAGACCCTGTCGATGGCCGAGCTGGAAGACCAGGAACTGCTGCTGCTCGAAGACGGGCACTGTTTGCGCGAACATGCGCTGGAAGTCTGCCAGATGACCGGCGCACACGAGAAGCTCGATTTCCACGCCACCAGCATGGAAACCCTGCGCCAGATGGTGGCGGCCAATACCGGTATCACGCTGATGCCCACGCTGGCGGTCAAACCGCCGGTGGCACCGACGGAAAACCTGGTCACCCGGCCCTTCTCGGGTCAGCCGCCGCGTCGAACCATCGCCATGGCCTGGCGCCGCAGTTCCGCCCTCAACGAATTTCTCGACGAAATCGCGGAAATATTTTCGGGCATCGACCCGGCACTGCTGCAACCCTGAAGCGTTATTCGTCGCTCTCGACCGGAACCAGCAGAGCGGCCTGGCGTCGGGTCATGGTCTCGAACTTGCGCTGAGAGAGGGAAAACTGCCACGGCGACAGGCGCGCGTCGACGGCAGCGGCGTCGGCCAGCAGACGCTGATCATCGCCCTGCGATTCATTGTCGTCCGAGTCTTCGGCTTCGCGCACGGCAGCTGGCTCCGCGCTGACCGAAAAGTGCGCCCAGTTCCCGTCATCATCACTGAAAAGATTGACAACAAAGTTCAACCCGTCGCGGGTGACGTACAGTGCCCGCACCGCATCCGACGGTGCCTCGTCATGGGGCCGAACGTTCTCGAGCCGGACATTAGCCAGCCCGTTGGCGACCGGCCGGATGTCCCAGCGCGGCGCGGCCTGCATTCCCTCGGGGACATCCAGCAACACCCACTGATCGCCCTCCTCATCGGCCGGTCGCAGACGAATACGATCACC
The DNA here is from genome assembly GCA_007116585.1 of Wenzhouxiangella sp. The sequence goes on from SKIE01000132.1 coordinate 2,077, forward strand.
ATCGGCATGCAGAATCGTGACTTCGGCCAGTTCCGAGGCCGGGATATCCATGACCGCCCGCTCGGCCCAGTCCACCGTGAGATCGGGCAGGTCCAGCGGCTGGTCGCTCAGCCAGCTCTGCGCCTCACCGACCACACGCACATAGCGCCCGCCGGTGGTGTCATCAGCATCGCCAACAATCACCGCTGGAAGATCGCGGCCGGGAAACGCGACCAGCCGGCCGCGCGCGTCCTCCAGCTCGATATCGCTCAGGCCCAGGCGCGGATACCATTCCGCCAGCGCCGTGCGCGGTTCGGCCTTGACCGCGACCGCCAGGGCGCGCAACAGATCATGCACGCGCCGGAAGTCGGCTTCGTAGCCGTGGAGGTTGTCGACCCGCCAACGGTCTCCGTCACGGCGCAGCCGGGCGTCGACGACGGACCCGGCCGACAGAATATCGATGGCGTCGATCCCGTTGATGTGCTCGCGCAGCCCCGGCAGCAGGAGTTCGCCGTCGGCCGGCGGCGCCTCGTCACCACCTCCGGTGTAGAGCAGGGCCACGATCATCACCACCAGCGTGGCGAAGCCCAGGCCAAGTATGCCGCGTTGAGTCATGTAGCCTCTCCGGCCGTGCGCGCGCGGAATGCACGCCGACGGCGCCACGCCATGTACAGCGCAAAAGCGGTCACCAGCAGCGGCATCAGAACAATATTCACGATCTTTATGCGCGTACCCAGGGCCTCGATATCCCGGTCAAGGTCACGTCGAACCTGCCGCAGCTGCTGGCGAATTTCCAGCCGGCGCGCGATGAAACGGTCGATTTCGGCCTGTTGTTCATCGGTCAGCACGCTCAGGTCGGCATCCGGCCGCGCCTGCTGGAGCTCGTTGATCCGTTGTTCGGCCTCGGCCAGCTCCGACTCAAGACGCCTTTCGGTCGCCCGCAGACTCTGCTCGGCCGAGCGGCGCAGATCTTCGACCAGTTCGAACGGCCGGTTGGAGGTTGCGCGGGTGCGGATACTGATCAGGTCGGCATTGCCCAGCAGGTTGTCGATGGCGTTGATCACAAAATCGGCGTTGTTGGCAAACGGTTCCAGCAGGGTCTGGCCGAAGAATCTTTGACGCTGCACCCAGTAGCGGTCGGCCAGGAAGTCGGCATCGCCGACCAGAATGGCGTCAATTCGCCCACGCCGCGGCGACCCGCCGTTGTTCTCGGCCAGCACGGCCTCGACCTCACCGCTGACCCGACCGGCGAGCACGAAGTGGTCACCGGTCGGACCGAACTCATCGGCCAGGCTGGCCGGGTCGTCCAGGAACCGTAGCCGCTCGGTTGGCAGCGGCCCGGCACTCCGGCTGCTGGTCAACAAGGGCTCCATGGTCAGCGGGCTGCCCTCGGTCAGTTCGAACCAGCCCACCGACGCCATGTTGATCGCCTCCAGGTCCGCGGTGATCACGTCTTCGGAGTCCATCACCGACGGGGTCAGACCCAGAATGGCGGGATGCCGAACCGGCGGCTGGCCCTGCTGTAGATTGACCTGCAGCGCCAGCCCCTGGTCGACGATGAAATCATCCGGCGAAAAATTCACGCCCCAGGCCGACAGCAGGGGCTCGAGCGTGGAATACATATCGGCAGTCTGCGCCCCGGTAGGGTCGCCTGGGTCAGGGCCGGGGTCGGTCTCGGCAAACGGGTCAAGAAAAGCCAGCAAGCGACCGCCGGACAGCGCGAAGTCCTCGACGGCAGCCAACAGCGTCTCGCTCAACTGGCGCGGATGGACCAGGATCAGCAAATCAATGTTATCGCTCAGATCCGTGGCATCGGGTTCGATCCACTCCAGCTCGAACAGTTCGTCGATTTCTTCATAAACTGCCCAGGGCTCGCCGGGCTGACCGGTACGGAAGTCCATTTCCCCGCGCAGCGGCAGGTCGCTGAGCAGTCCCACGCGCGGGCGCTCAGGCTGGCTCAGGATGTAAATCATTCGCGCCAGCTCGTATTCCAGAAAAGCCTCGCGCGCCGGCGAGATAAACGGCAACACCTCGCGTCCGTCAACCCGGTTACTGCCAACAATGCCGAGGTAGAGCGACTCCTGACCTGGACCCACCGGCACGCCTTCCAGGCCCAGCAGCGCGGCGCGGTCTTCCTGCTCGCTGAAAGGGCGTGGATCGATGCGACGAACTTCCAGTCCGCCGTCAGCCCGCTGCGCCATCTCGTCGAGCAATTCCTGGATGCGACGGGAAAAGTTGCGCACCATGGGCAAATCGCGGCTGGCCTCCTCGCTGAAATAGAACTCCAGCGTGATCGGCTCTTCAATAGAGGCCAGCAGGTTGATCGTGCCCGGGCTCAGGGTGTAGAGGCGATTCTCGGTCAGATCCAGGCGAAAGCCGGTCAGGAAGGCACCCGAAAGCATGGTCACGGCCAGGAACATCAAGGCCAGCAACGCCAGCGAGGTCGAGGAATACAGCCGTCTCATCATCAGTCCGCCTTTTTCAGTTCCAGCACGATGCGATTGGCCATCAGCCAGAAACCGATCACCAGGATGAAGTACAGCACGTCGCGCAGGTCCAGCACCCCGCGCGAAATCGAGGTGAAATGAACCAGGAAGCTCAGGTTGGCGATCGCATCAATCACGGTTTGCGGCAGCCAGCCCCGGAACACGTCGAGCACCATCGGCAGCCCGGAGAGCAGGAACAGAAAGCAGACCACGACCGACAGGATGAAGGCGATGACCTGGTTGCGCGTGGCCGCCGACAAACAGGCGCTGATGGCCAGGAAACCACCAGCCATCAGCCAGCTGCC
>SKIE01000349.1 GCA_007116585.1 Wenzhouxiangella sp.
CCTCGTCACCTTGGGCCGCAATGGCCTGAAACCGTTCGCGCAGGAAAATCGCCGGCAAAATGCCCACGGCAATGGTAATCAACCCGATCACGATGGCCAGACCGGCGGCGCCCTCGGCCATGCCGTCAAACCAGCCTTCATGCTGCATCATCAGCAGCAACCAGGGCGTCACCAGGTAGACGGACTGACCGATGAAGTTCTGCACCCCCATCAACCGGGTGCGTTCATGATAGTCCGGCGTCAGTTCATAGCCCAGCGCGACCCAGGGCGTGGCGAAAATGGTGTAGCCCAGATAGAACAGAAACGAGCCGGCCATGAAGTACCAGAAGTACCAGGTTTCTGTTTTTCCAGGGGGGAGCTGCCACAACAGCATGAACATGACGCCGGCAATGATGGCCCCGAAAAAGATATAAGGCCGCCGCCGGCCCCAGCGGGATCGGGTATTGTCAGAGATGTAACCCATCAGCGGGTCGGTGATGGCGTCGGTCAGGCGCGGCAACGCGCCCAGCAGCCCGACCAGCGCCGGATTCATTCCGTAGGCCAGGTTCAGCACGATCATCATGCCGCCAATGGCGCCAGCCAGCAGATTGTTGACGAATGCGCCGGCCCCGTAGAACAGTTTTTGTTGAAACGGGATGCGGTCTGCTTCGGCGGTGACGTGCCGGGCCGAGGACATCAGTCAGACGCCCGTGCTTGCAGGCAGACTGCCCTGCCCGCCGGCGGTGCCGGCGGCTGATCGAGAAATGGCATAAACCATGCTACCCACGAATTATTTTCCGCCAAGCTTGCGGCAAAATGATAGCGTTGTCAAAAATCGCTCTGACGGGCAGTGGATCAGAAAGGGGATTACGCCAGCAGGACGCGGCGGGGAACAGACAGGTGCAGGCGGGAAATGGCGCCACTGCGCTGGAACAGCTCTGCGCTGCCGCCACGGGAAAGGGCCGTGCCGGCCAGCGCCTGACGGCGTCCGTCCTCGTCAGTGACTGTCAAGGTAGAGCCCTGCTGTTCATCGAGTTGATAGATGACCGGCACCTGACACCAGGTAAAGGCCAGGGCTTGCTCGGGCAGTTCGATCTCCTGCCACTGCCCGGAAATGTCCAGGTACCGGAACGTCTGCACGGTCGCACTGAACTCGCCGGACTTGAGCAAGGCCGGCTCAAACCGGGCCACACCCTGGTCGACGCGCACCCCCAGTTCACCGAACCGGGTGATGATCTCTTCCTTGACCTGCCCGGTCATGCCCGGTTGCTGGGCTCCGGCGTGCCCGGGCGTGTGCGAATACGGATCAGCCGGGAAGGCCCCGTATTCCGAAGGCGTCTTGTTGAAACCCAGCCCGCCACGAATGCGATAGTACTGTCGGGCCAGCTGCCTCGCACCCGCGCGATCGCCTTGATCAAGCGCCGAAAAGAAGTTTTCCTGCAACGCCAAAAGCAGCTTTGCGACCATGTGCCAGTAGATACACCCGAGCCCCTCGAACCCGAACATGGTGCCGGAACGGCCGGTAAATGCCTTGTGCCGGAAGACCTGCTCATACAGAGCCGAAAGCAGTTCTCGACTTTCCGCAACCTGATCGTACTCTTTCGCCACCCCGTCAAGCGCCGCGTGGAGATCCTTGGCGTTCCTGAAATCCGCACAGAAGCGGTAACATCCGTCCTCATCGCGCAGCACGATTCGTTCGTCACGGGCAGCCAGCATGGCGTCGATGAGCGGTATTTTGCGGACCTGCTCTGCCGGAATCCGGTTCTTTTCCAGAAACGAGGGCAGTTCCCGATCCGGATACAACATGAAGCTGTCCTGGTCGGGCCGATAGATCGGACTGCTGAAGAGCGCGTCGACAACATCAATGGCTTGCGCCGGCGCAATGCCTCCTGAACTCAGCACCGCCACCTGGCCTTCCAGCATCGGATAAAGCGTCTCGACCCGGACCGCCCCTTCGGCCCGGTCGAGCAGGTTGTAGGCATTGAACAAGCCGTCTTCACGCCAGTTGACCGCAATACTTTCGTCGATGATGAACTGTGCATCGGCCAGCATGCCCCGGATGCGCTCCACAGGCTGCTCAACTTGCCCCGTGAAGCCGCCCTGCTCATAGATGGCGGACCGATAGCGGCTCGCCGCCTGTCCCAGCAATAACAGCGCCTGGTACCTGACGGCGTCGGCGTTGTCGGCACCACTCCATTGCTTTCGCAGCCACTCCAGCGCGTCCGCAGTATCGACCAGCCATTGCTGGACCTCCAAGGAGAGAACAAACGGATCGTGCTCACTGGCGAGCAAATCATCCAGGAAGGCCACATAGCGCCGCATGTAGCACAGCGTGACCATGGACAGGCCATGCCCCACCAGGGCATTGTTGGCATCATTCCATTCGGGTCTTTGCGTATTGAGCCAGATACCGCCGCCGGCGACCAGGTTGGCCAGCTTCGCCAGCAGCGGAACCAGCAGCTTTTCGAGCAGGTTGACCTGGTAAACCTTACCGTCGCTTCCAGGCACCAGCTTCCCGTCCGCGCCCAATTCGGCAACACGCTGCTCGATCAGGCGGGCAGCCGTGTCATCAAAGAACACTGTGTCCTTGGGATCCATGGCCAGGTCGTCAAAGGACTTGATCCGGTAGGGCACGTTGGCATAGCAGAACAGGGGCCGGCGCAATAATTCAGGCAGGCGAGTCGGATGGAAACGGCTCGACAGCTCCAGCAGCTTTTGCAGGTAGATGATCTGATGATCGCCCCAATAGCCGATATAACTCCAGGGATCATCGGGGTCCTCGACTTCCCAGTCAATGCCCTCTTTCATGATCCGGTAGGGGTTGTAACCATCCATGGTCGAGGCGTTGACGAACTTGGCGATCATGCTCTCGATGAACTGAGGGAAGCTCAGCGCCAGCGCCTCCCAGTTCTGGAACACGTCACGCCAGTTGCCGGCATAGCTCAGCCTCGGTCTGCCTTGCTCGTCACGCAAGCGGATTTCGAACTGATTCCATGGCCGGCTGGGATCACCATGGCGACGACCGAATGTGATCGGCAGATACTCCCGGGCCAGCCGCAGCAACTGCAAATCTCCTGATGCAGAGACAGCAGACAACAAGGCATCGATCGTCATGGTTGGCGGAAGCTGGCTCAGCCACGAAAGATGCCGGTCATGCACGTGACGGTTGAAATGCTGAACCGTCTCGGCGACATCCCGGGTACTCACGCGATGCTGGTCATGAAAGACACCGCCCCGCAGCACGTTGAACAGAACATTGGCGTAGTGATGCACGGACACGTGCTCTTCTGCGGCCAACTGCAATCCGTCCGCGCTGGCCACAATCCGCTCCAGCTGGTCTGAGCCTTGGGCAATATCCCGGGAGATGGCCTGGCCTAGTGCATCTGGATCCTGCAGCGCCCGACGAAGCGACACGACCTGCTGTTGCGTTTGCTGGATGTCGGTCACCAGGCGCCAGCTCACGGCGGCCCCTGCAGGCACTTCCTCCGTGGCCGCCACGAGGTAAGCACAGCGCACGCCACGCTTGCGCGTTTCGGTCTCGACCTCGGCCCCGCGCCGAAAAGCGCGAATCTGTTCGGCACTGAGCAGGATCTGCGGCGAATTCAGGCCGAGAGTGAAAGCGGTAGTCGCCTCGAGTGACTCCGCCGGTTCAGCGCGATCGCTGATAGCCGAATACAGCGTAAACGCCGCAAGCCCACTCGCCTCATCCAGCTCGGACCACTTGTAGGCATCCACCAGATTACTTGCATTGGTTTGCGCCGATCGCGGGGTGTTGGCCGGCAGAAGATTCTGTACTCCGTCAAGGATTCGGATCTTGCGGTCCTGGCTCGACACATTGGCCAGTTCGCACTCACGAATAAAGCCGTACCTGGCGCTGGTCAACCAGCGGTAGCGAAAGACCATGCCCAGTTCATGGTTGACTTCTTCGAAGCAGACCTTGTTGCCAAGCGCGTTCTTGTAGAGGCTTCTGGTTAGCAGATAGCGATCACGCTGCTCCGGGTTGAACGGCTCCCACGCCTGGTCCCGCCCGTCAGCATGGATCAGCAGCAGCGTCTTGCAGCCGGTATGCAGCGGGCTGTCATGAATCCTGTCGACCGGCTGATAGGGGAACAAAGCGGTCTCTGGCGACCCGCGGCCGGCACTCAGGGCGCCATTGGACGAGGCGAATAGCCAGTGATCGTCGCTGGAGACCAGGCTGACGAAAAAAGCCGGCAGCTCGTCGACATTGCGGATCACGTAGTGTCGCTCACCGTCCAGATCCACGTACTGACCCTGCGTCTGGGCCGCACCATCCTCAACGCCAGGTTGGCTGCTCACGTCACGCTCCTCCATGCGCCAGGGCCTCTGAACCCATGCATCGACTGATTAACGTGGCTCATTCTAGAGCAAGACGACAACGCTGTCAGAGCTAACCGTAATGCGCCGAATCCGAGCCCGGGGCAAGAAAAACCCCGGACCAGCGAACCAGTCCGGGGTTGTTCGAGAACGAACGCTGGTGCAGATCAGAAGCGTGCGTTCAGCCCCAGGAAGTACTCGCGGCCGATGATGCCGACCGGGTACGCGCGGGACGACAGCACCGGCTGCTTGTCGAACACGTTGTTGACGCCGGCGATAACGCGAATGCTCTCGTTGGCCATGAACGAGCCGCTGAGATCATGCCGCCACATATCGCCGGTCCAGGCATTCTCGACATTGTCCGCGCTATCCGTATCGATACGCGGCGAGAATTCCAGGAACTTGCCCCAGTAGCGCGCCTGCCAGTTCAGGGTCAGGCGATCCCAGCGCCAGCG
>SKIE01000310.1 GCA_007116585.1 Wenzhouxiangella sp.
GTTGTCGGTGATCAGCCCACAGTAGACCTGGCCCTGGTAGCTGATGATGCTGATGCCCATGCCGATCGAGCCGGTCTGCGGCACCCAGAACATCATCTCGCGAATCGGCACACCGGCCAGATACAGCGGATGCTGTGGCCCCGGCACGTTGGTCAGCACCGTGCTGGCCTTGCGGCTGAATAGTTCCAGAGCCGGCTGCTGCAGCGCGGCCGGACCCATGCCCAGCGCGGCCAGCAGGCCCAGCGACATGACCGCCTGCTTGGATTTTTTAAGCCGCTGCATGAATGCCGCCACTTTGTGCAGCCGGGCCAGCGCATTGGCCTCGCTGATGGGCAAGTCCAGAAAGACCAGGCCGAAGTGGTTGCCGAGGTCACGCGCATGCTCCAGCGGGCGCAGGTTGACCGGGACAGTCGCGCGCATGCTCAAGGTAGTGGGATCGTCCCCAGCCTCAACCAGATAGCGATGCAACGCCCCTGTCATGGTCGCAATCAGCACATCGTTGACCGTCGCGCCCAGGGCGTATCCCACCGCCTTGACTTCTTCCAGCGACAAGGGCGGGGCCCAGGACACGCGCTTGCGCACGCCCAACTCGCCCTTGAACCGCGACGGAGGGTCGTCATCGAGCAGCAGCGCCGTGGCCAGCTCGGCGGTGATCTCACCGGCCCCGTAGACATACTCACCGGCCTTGCACGGGTTGTTGATCAGGTCACAGACCTGGTCTGACACCTTGTGCGTCACGTTGGTGATCACGCCGGCGCTCTGCCGCGCCGGCGCGGTCAGACGCTTGAAGATGCTCGACTCGGCGACCCGCCTCTGCTTCCAGGCTTCCTGCTCCACCAGTTGATTGGAGGCCGCCGCCGAGGGCTCGGTCAACGACAGCATGACCTGGACCAGCGCGATGCCGTCGGCGTAGGCGTGGTGAATGCGGCTGATCGCAACAGGGCCGCGAGCGTAGTTTTCGACGAAATGCATCTGCCACAAGGGTTTGGTCTTGTCCAGCGGCGTCGAGGCCAGTTCCGAGACCAGCTCTTCGAGTTCGGCCTTGTCGGCCTTGCCCGGCAGCGCCGTGCGGCGGATATGGCTGCTGAGCTCGAACTGCTTATCTTCTTCCCACCAGCAGCCTCGCGGGTGGTCCACCGCTTTCTGGCGAAAGCGCGGAAAGGAGAGAAAACGGTTGGCCACGATCCGCCTGAAGTGTTCGAACTCGACCGGCTCGTCCAGCTCGATCACCCCGGTGATCATCATCAGATTGGTCGGCTGCTCCATGCGCAGCCAGGCCGTGTCGACCTTGGCAATCGGTTCCTTGCGCGACGTGCTCAAGGCATTCTCCCTGCTGCGGTTATCAATACCGGTTTGATTCTTTCACGCGCCCGGCATGCGGTCAATTGCGCACATCCAGTGTAACTGTCGCGAGCTGGCAAAGACCTCTTGATCCTGGAGAGGTGGCCCGCTGCCACTCGGTTGCCAATCATCCTGTCAATGCAACTGGCGACCGTCGGCAGCGGTCTCCGCCGACTTGACCAGATCATACGGCAGCTTGACCTGCTCAAGGCCAAACTGCTTGAACACGGGCAGGAGCTGATGGTGAATCAGCGGGTAAAGCTGTCGGGTGAGACTGGCGTGCGAGCTGGAGAACGCCTCGAAACTGACCGGCTCGCCCTGGAACTGCCGATACACGGTCTGCATGACCAACTCAACCTCGAACAAGGCGTGATCCGGGTCGTCGGACTCGCGATTGCCGCGGCAGATCATCCGCGCCGTGACCTGATACTGATTGACGCCCTGATCCGGCTGCATGTCGCGCGGGGTGAGCTTGAGCTCGACCTTGGCTCGAAAAGCCTCGTCGGACGGCACGATTTCCTTGAGGTCAGCGGTCAGACGGGTGACCTGGGTATGGGCCAGGGCGAATCGGTCGAGCAGATTCAGCATCAGTATCTCTCCGGTGTCGTTGCAGCCAACATTCATGGCAGCGACAAGGTCCGCTTTCAAGCAAAACGCCCGCACGGAGGCGGGCGCTTTACAACCATCAATGCCCACAAAGGGCGCGGCTGATCCCGCAGGATCAGCCGCCATGACGCGTTCAGCGCGGCTGGAAGGTCGTGACCTGCTGGGCGGTCTGACCGGCCTGGACTTCACCAATGGACAGCGGCAGATAGTCGTTGACCAGCCACAACCGGAGCTGATTGGTGTAGAACGGGCTCAAGAACACCCCGCTGCGGCCGCCCGGGATAATCTGCTCGGATTCCGGACCCTCCGGCGTGACAACCGCCACGTTGCGCCGCGCAGCACCAGCGCTGAAGGTGAATGCATTCTCAGACCGAGCGCGCGAACTATGGCTCGAAGCGTCGACTGCTTCGAACCCACCGGCGCGCGCCAGCCCCGGCAGCGCTTCATCAACATCGGCGAACCCGCCTGCCGATGGCACGTTGAACGGCGCCGTAGCGAGCGGATGCTCAAACACCACCCGATGCAGACGACCCCAGCGGTAGTCGTTCTGGTCTTCAGAGAAGTCGAAAGCATTCGCGAACGGCTCGCCGGCCAGACGATCAAGCGCGCCCTGCAGGGAGGCCAGCAACACGACATCGCGCGCATCTGCCGGCGCCAGATCAGGCGCATCCGGCACGTTGAAATAGGTCAAACCGGAAGCGGCCTGTCCCTGGGTCAGTGGAAACAGCCGCAGCTGGTTGACCAGGGCCCGCCAGGCGGTCTTGCTGCTCGGCAGTTCATCCGCGAGGCCAACCGCACGCAGCGTTGCATCGATCGTATTGGCGATGACTTCACCGCGCCAGACGCTATAGATCGTGGCCGCCACACTGTGGGCGATCTCTTCCTCAGTGGGAACGCTGTTGCCGCTGGGGTCCCCGCCAGGATCAAATCCGCCGGCCAAGCCTGTCGGCGTGGAGAAATCCCATCCGGCCAGGCGTCCCATGGCCTCCTGAACACGTTCATCAGCCGCCAGCCCGGCCAGAACCGGCGCGGCCTCTTCATCGCCTGCGTTTGCAAACGCCTGCAGCAGGAACGGCAGCAGCAGCTCGGCATCAAGCAGGTGATTGTTGGCCTGCAGCGCTTTCATATCATCCACGGTCACGTTGCCGCGGGTGACCAGATCTTGGAGTTCACGGTCGATACGCCCCATGCGCAGGTCGGAGTAGAACGGGTTCAGGTAATAGATGCCGTCTCCGCCCGGACGCAGCTGACTCAAGGGGTTGCCGTCCAGGCTGGTACCCACGGGGTCGTTGTTGGCATTGGCGATATACCCCCACGGCGGATTGATAATCTGCGGCATTTCAGCACGCGGGATCAACGCATAGGGGGTAGCCTGGCCGGGCTGTGGATCGGGGTCAAGCAGCCATTCGTGATTGAGAGCGCCGCTGCCGTCGCGAATGAACCACGGCGGACGGCCACCAGCGGCGGTCAGGTCATTCTGCAGATCCGCGCGCAGCGGCATTTCGCCGCCGACGAAGTAGGCGATATTGCCCTCGATGTCGGCGTAAACGAAATTTTGCGAGCCAAAGGCGAAATCGCGCAATCCCGTTTCGAAATCCTCCTGGCTGTTTGCACGGGCCCAAGAGCGGAAAGCGGACAATTCGAACGTCGGCCCCCAGCCGGTGTACTGCACGGTCAGCGCGCTGTCGCCCATTAGCTGAAGAATGGGCCCGTTGTTGCGCCGCGGGACGATGAACGTGATGCCACCGGCGTCAAAACCTAGGTTGAGACGCTCGACATCATCAAACTCGCCATTGCCCGGACTGTTGGCGAAGTAGGACTGAAAAACGTACAGAATCCTTTCTGGCACACCCTGGTGAATGGTGTGCGTCGGCAATCCGAAATTATTGACCAGAATCGGGTCCTGGAACACATCGGTAACGTCCATGCGGTTGACCGTTGAACCCCAGCACAAATAGGTCGTGCAGCCCTGAGCAACCACAGGCGCTCCCGGGAAGACCACGCCGCTGATCGCCACATCCTCATCCCGGATGACCAGGTTTTCGCTCATGAAGATCGGCGGAATGCTCAAACCCAGATGGGGGTCATTGGCAAACAGTGGATAGCCGGAGGCCGTGTGCTCGCCGGAGACCGCCCACCAGTTGCTGCCCAGGTCCATGTTCTGGCCCAGGAACGGCAAATCCTGCACCCGTTCGAGATAACGGCGACCCAGTTCAACCAGACCGTCGTCCAGGCGCGGCATGGTCAGACCTTCCGGTGTCGGGCCGTCGACCCGCTGCAAGCCCGCAGCCGGGTCTGACTTGCCTTCCTGATCACCGGTGTCGGGCACGATGATGCCGATCCGATCAAAGAAATCCGGGATCGAGACGCGGCCGTCAACAGGAATGGTCGGGTTGAGATCCTGCAGGAACAATGCCGTGCCGTCGAAACCGGCGATCTCCCCTACGGCCTGATAAGTGCCGATTCGAACGGTGTTCTGAATCGCCGACAGGCTCTGGTCAAACGACAGCTGGAAGGCCAGCAGCTTGCCGATGACCAGCGAGTCGACAGGGGACCACGTCTCGGCCGTGCTCAGTTCCAGCGCGCCATACTCAGGCGGCAGGTCATTGGTCGCCAGCCAGTGGTTGACGCCATCGGCGTAGGCCTTGACCCAGGCCGCTTCGGATGCCTCAAGCCCGGCGAAAGTCGCCCAGGCCGCACGGCGCAGGCCCAGCGTACGAAGCTGGATGTCGTTACCCAGCGCCGGTGCACCGAGCAGTTCGCTCAGGGTGCCGGAGGCCACGCGGCGCA
>SKIE01000190.1 GCA_007116585.1 Wenzhouxiangella sp.
GCATGAGCAAGGATAGAGGGACTTGAGGCTCCACGATTTTCACGGTGGCCTGGCGCTGCCCGGACACGCCGAGGTCTCGCTGGCGGTGCCGTTGGCTGACGCCGGCCTGCCGGAGCGGGTTTATGTGCCGATTGGTCAGCATCAGGGCGAGGCTGGCGCCGTACTGGTGGAGGCCGGCGAAATAGTGGCGGCCGGGCAAGCCCTGACCGCCTCGGAAGACGACTTCGAGGTGCCCGCCCACGCCCCCTGCTCCGGCACTGTCATCGGTGTCTGTCACCGTCCCGCCAGCAGTCCGCCCGGCAGCCAACGTCGCTGCGTAGAAATCCTGCCCGACAGAAAGGAGAATCGGGTCGCCGCCACGCCGCTTGAGGATTGGCAACAGCGTCCTCCCGGCGACATCATCGGGCATCTGCGCACCATGGGCCTGGTCGGCCTTGGTGGAGCGATGTTTCCGACCGCGGCCAAGCTGCGGGGCCCCTGGCCTGCGATCGACACCCTGATTCTCAACGGCGCGGAATGTGAACCGTGGATTTCCTGCGACCAGGCGCTGATGCAGACCCGGCCCGAAGCGGTGGTGAATGGCGGTCTGGTCCTGGCCCAGGCGACAGGCGCGCGACGGATCATCATCGCGGTCGAAGACGATATGGCGGGCGTTGCTGCCGGCCTGGCCAAGGCGTTGCCTGGCTCAAACAATGGCCCTGAGATCCGGGTCGTAGAAGTGCCCGCGGTTTATCCGCAGGGCGGCGAACGGCAGCTGATCGAGACACTCACCGGCCGTCAGGTGCCCCGCGACGGTCTGCCGCAGGACATCGGGCTGTTGTGTCACAACGTGGCGACAGCCGCAGCCGCTTTTGACGCGGTGGAAAACGGCCGGCCGCTGACCGAGCGCATCGTGACCGTCACCGGTCCGGGCATTGCCCATCCGCGCAATCTCCGCGCGGCCATCGGCACGCCCATTGCCCATCTGGTTTTGCAGGCCGGCGGCTATCACGATGACGTTCAACGCCTGATTCTGGGCGGGCCGATGTCTGGCACGGCGCTGACAACGGATGAGGTTGTGCTGACCAAGGGCAGCCACTGCGTGCTGGCCCTGACATCGGCCGAGTTCGCACCTCGACCGGAACCCATGCCCTGCATCAACTGCGGCGAATGCGTTGCCGCCTGCCCGGCCGGCTTGATGCCGCAGCTTCTGTTCCGGGCACTGAGTGGCGATCGTCACGAGCAGGCGCGCGAACTCTCCCTGCTGGAATGCATCGAGTGCGGCTGCTGCGCACAGGTATGCCCCAGCCATATTCCGCTGGTCGACTACTACCGCCACGGCAAGGCCCGCCTGCGCCAGGCCGATCTGGACCAGCGCCGCGCCGCGCTGGCCAGGCGTCGTCACGAGGCGCGCCAGGAACGTCTGGCCAAACAGCAGGCCCAGCGCCAGGCAAGACGGCGGGCCCGCGCCGAGCGGTTGGAAAAAGCCGAGCTTGCCCGTGACGAGATCCAGGCGGCCATCGAACGGGCCAAGGCCAAAAAACGGACCAGGGAATAGCAGCGCATCATGCAATTCCCCCTTGCCGGCGCCCCGCACCTGCCGCCCAGCCCGCGCGTCGACCGCATCATGCGCCAGGTACTTTATGCCCTGGTGCCCGGTGTTGCCGCACACTGGCTGGTGTTCGGCCCCGGCATCCTGTTCCAGATCAGCCTGGCGGCGGCCTTCGGGCTGTTGTTCGAATGGCTGATGCTGCGCGTCCGACAGCGCCCTGCAAGACCCTTTCTGACTGACTACAGCGTGCTGGTCACCGCGGTGCTGTTTGCCCTGTGTCTGCCGCCGCTGGCGCCCTGGTGGGTGACCGTCACCGGCATGTTGTTTGCCGTGGTTGTCGCGAAGCACCTCTACGGCGGCCTGGGCTTCAACCTGTTCAACCCGGCCATGGTGGGCCTGGCAGCGGTCATCATCGCTTTCCCGGTAGAGTTGAGCCAGTGGCTGGCGCCGCGATCCCTGAGCGCGGGTGTGCCGGGTTTCGTCGAAACGGCCAGGGCCATTCTGACCGGCCAGACCACGCATCTGGACTGGGACGGCATAACACGGGCCACACCGCTGGACCTGCTGCGCACCGGGGCCATGGATCAGCTGCGGACGCCGGAAATCCGGCACGAAGCGGTGTTCAGCCGCTTCGGAGCGCTGGGCTGGGACTGGATTGTTCTGGCCTACCTGCTGGGCGGTCTTTGGCTGTGGTGGCGCGGTGTGATTCGCTGGCAGGCGCCGCTGGGCGTCGTGCTGACGACAATAATACTTGGCAGCCTGATGTGGGTGGTCGGACCGGACGTCTATCCACCGCCCAGCCTGCAGCTGTTTGCCGGCAGCCTGATGCTGGCCGCCTTTTTCATCGTCACCGATCCGGTCTCGGGCAGCGCCACGCCCCGCGGGCGACTGGTGTTCGGGATGGGCGTGGCCGTGCTGACGCTGGCTATCCGCCAGTGGGGCGGCTATCCGGACGGCGTGGCCTTCGCCGTGCTGCTGATGAACATGTTCGTCCCCCTGATCGACCGCTGCACCATGCCGCGCGTCTACGGAGCTCCCCGGTGAAGAGCAGTCGCCGAACCAAAGCGGCCTTGTCGTTGGGCCTGATCGGTCTTGTTGCTGCGGTGCTGCTGAGCGGCGTCGACCGACTGACTCGCGAACCCATCGCCCTGGCCGAACAGCGCCGGGCGCTGGCCACGCTCACCGAACTGGTGCCACCCAGCCTGTTTGACAACGACCCGGTGTTTGACCGGATCGAGCAGGTGATCAGCGGCTTCGACCAGCCCGCCGTCATCCACCGCGCCCGGCGCAACGGCGAGCCGGTAGCGCTGGTGTTTGATGTCACCACGCCTCGCGGCTACTCCGGCGATATCCGCCTGCTGGTGGCACTGAGCCCGGAGGGGGAAGTCAGGGGTGTACGCGTTCTCAGCCATCGGGAAACGCCTGGACTGGGCGACAAGATCGAGATCCGGCGCAGCGACTGGATCCGCCAGTTCACCGGCCGCTCGCTTGACGATCCACCGCCGCAACGCTGGGCCTCCAGCCGCCGCGGGGGCGAGTTCGACACGCTCACCAGCGCCACCATCACCACCGATGCGGTCGTTGACGCAGTGCGTCGGGTTTTGCTGAAAGCCGAGGAAAGCGATCAGGACTTGTGGCGGCCGGCTCCGGAGTGAATCCAGATTAACGCCCTGCCGAATCAACCCGCCGCGGCGTGATAGCCCACCAGACGTTCGACTTCGGCCCGCGAGCCGAGAATCACCGGCACGCGCTGATGCAAATCTTCCGGCTGAACTTCCAGCATGCGCCGGGTGCCGGTGCTGGCCGCACCACCGGCCTGCTCGACCAGCAGGGCCATGGGGTTGGCTTCATACATCAGGCGCAGTTTGCCGGGCTTGCCGGCCGCTTCCAGGCGCTCGTCACCGGGGTACAGAAACACGCCGCCGCGGGTCAGGATACGGTGCACCTCGGCCACCATCGAAGCCACCCAGCGCATATTGAAATTCTTGCCGCGAGGCCCGTCTGCGCCCTGATTGCACTCCTCGATATAGCGCCGTACAGGGGCTTTCCAGAAACGCTGGTTGGATGAATTGACCGCATATTCATTGCTCTCCACCGGGATCTGGATATCGCTTCGGGTCAACAGAAACTCACCGATTGCCCGGTCCAGTGTGAACTGGCACACGCCCTGCCCAGTGGTGAGCACCATCAGCGTCGACGGGCCGTACAGGCAATAGCCAGCCGCGACCTGGTGTACCCCCGGCTTGAGAAAATCTTCGGGCTTGATCTCGGCGTCACCGTCAGGCGCACGCAGGATGGAAAAAATGGTGCCAATAGAGACGTTGACGTCGGTATTGGAAGAGCCGTCCAGCGGATCGGTCAGCAACAGGTAGTTGCCGCGCGGACGGCCCGGCGGCAGGGTAAAAATGCCCTCCATTTCCTCCGAGGCCAGCGCAGCCATATGGCCATTGAACTGCAGGGCATTAATCATGAGATCGTTGGATATCACGTCCAGCTTTTTCTGCGTCTCGCCCTGTACGTTTTCCGCCTCGGTGCTGCCCAGCACGTTGACCAGGTCACCTTGATTGACCAGATCCGCGATCTTTTTGCATGCCACGGACAGGTCGTTGAGCAGGCCCGTGAACTCGCCCGTCGCGCCCCGAATATGGCGCTGGTTTTCAATGATGTAGTTGCTGAGTGTGGTACCGATGCGCATGGAAATCCCGACCCCGCTGAAGCTCCTCCAAATCCCTTTTTATTGTAACCCGCCGGCCCGCGGCTGATAGACTGACAAGCCCGTTGAACAGGCACTAAACCCACCCGACCATGCAGCCGTCAACACGCACCATCTGGCACCAGGGACTGTGGCAAAACAACCCCGGCCTGGTTCAGTTGCTGGGGCTGTGTCCATTGCTCGCGGTCACCAATACGGCCATCAACGGGCTCGGTCTGGGGCTGGCGACGCTGCTGGTACTGACCTGCTCAAGTGCCGCCGTCTCCCTGGTCCGAGGACTGCTCATGCCCGAGATCCGCATACCGGCTTTCGTGCTGATCATTGCCACCCTGGTGACGGTGGTCGATCTGGGCCTGCAGGCCGGCCTGCCGGAATTGAGCCGCACACTGGGCATTTTTGTGCCGCTGATCGTGACCAACTGCACCATCCTGGCCCGGGCCGAGGCGTTCGCGTCGCGTCAGCCGCTGCTGCCCACC
>SKIE01000018.1 GCA_007116585.1 Wenzhouxiangella sp.
CATTTGCTGGTACCGCTCGGGCGGTTCCCGACCCGAGGAGACAATCGAGGGGTTTTTCCCGAGGGCCTCTTCACGGCTAAAGCCCGTGATGCGCGAGTAGGCAGCATTGACGTCCTCGATGCGGTTATTCCGGTCAGTGATGACAATCCCTTCGCGACTGGACTGAAACACGGTGGCGCTCAGCCGAAGCGAGCGGTCGGCGGCAAGCCGTTCAGAGATGTCACGCGCCACCGACAGCAGGTGAGGCTGACCCTCCAGCTCGAACAGATGCGAGGCAAACTCGACCGGCAGACGACGCCCGTCTTTGGCGACCAGCACGGTTTCAAACGTCGCGTGCCCGTCCTGTTGCACCCGAGCAGCCACTGCGGCAATGTCAGGCATATGGGCCGGATCTTCCAGCATGCCCGGGCGAAAGGCCGCCAGTTCCTCGCGCGAGTACCCCAGAAGATCGCAGGCACGCTGGTTGACCTCGCGGAAAAAACTGGGCCCATCGCCGTCAAAAGCATGCAGGAAGATCGCATCGTTCACGTTGTCGAAGATGGCGCGATACAGGGCTTCACTGCGCTGCACGCCTTCCGCCGCCTCTCGTTCGGCGGTGACCTCGCGAATGTAGCCGTGCCACAGAATACTGTCGTCTTCCAGCCGCTCCGGCATGGCCATGCCCGACAGCCAGACGATATCTCCATCGGGAAGAATGGCGCGGTAGTCCGCCCGCCAGGGCGACAAATCGCGCGCCGACGCCTCTATGCTGTTGCGAACCTTCTCCAGATCATCGGGATGCAGTCGCTCAAACACGACCGCGGCATCCTCGCGCACCTGCTCGGGCGCCAGCCCATACACCTTGTGCAGGCCTTCACTGGCATACGGGAAACAGGAGCGGCCATCGGGGAACAACTGGTACTGGTAGATGACGCCGGGGATCATGCGCGACAGCTTCGCCAGCCGCTCGTCCTGCGACGCGCGGTCTGATTGTGGAGGGCTGCCTTCAAGCATGCGATGCTCCGCGGGTGCTGGTTTTGCCAACTATGTCGGACGAATTGTTTTAACAAGTATAGGGGATTTGGCCGCCGATGAACCAATCATGGGTCAGCACCGTGCAATCTCAAAACCACAGCGGATAAAAACTACTCCCCGTGCGCCGATAGTTCAACTCGCCCCGCCAAGGCTCTGCCCCAGCATTCAACGGTCGGACACGCCAAGACAGGCGTCGACCAGTGCCTCGAAACGACTACCCCCGCGCATCGGATCAGCACAAGGCAGGGCATGAATCCGTTGCAGTCGGTTCATGACATGTTCGGCTGCCGACGGCGACAAACCCGCGGTATTGATGCTGATTCCTCCAAAACGCACATCCGGGCGGCGCAGCCGTGCATGCGCCAGATGCAGAGCGATCACCTCGTCAATCGGCGGCAGCGGAAACGCCGGGCCGTAGCCCGAGACATGATGCCGGTCATGGGCATGGCACAACACCAGGACATCAGGCTGACTGCCCGATAGCAAACCCAGAGACACCGCCGCATAGCCCGGATGCGCGAGAGCCCCCTGTCCTTCAATGATGTCCCAATGGTCTGGATCAGCGTCCGGCGTCAGCACTTCCGCTGCCCCGGCGACAAAGTCCGCCTTGACTGCATCAATGGGCAGGCCACCGCCGGCAATCAGAATCCCTGTCTGCCCGGTGGCACGAAAGTCGGTATCAATGCCGCGACCCCGAAAAGCTCGAGTCAATGCCAGCGCGGTGTATTTCTTGCCCAGGGCACAGTCGGTTCCAACCGTCAGCAGGCGCTTGCCGCTGCGCGGCCGGCCGCGTGCGACCGGCAGATCCGGCGGCGGGACACGCAAATCAATCAGCCGT
Source organism: Wenzhouxiangella sp. (assembly GCA_007116585.1). The sequence goes on from SKIE01000018.1 coordinate 1,853, forward strand.
TGCCCGCAGCGTTCAGCGGCTGCGGCCAGTTCCGCGATGGTATGCAATGGCGTATGCATGCCGCTGATCACATCCAGCCCAGCCTCAAGGGCCTGCACCAGCCCGGCCACCCAGGCAGGCTGAATCTGGCCGCCTACCGGCGCTACACCCAGCACCATTGCCCGAGCGCCCCGCGCCCGGGCAGCCGCCGGGTCGAGCACGGGCAGCCCCAGCCGCAGTGGATTGCCCGGCAACGCCCACTCGCCAATACATTGCTCCGGCGCCCAGTCGCGCAAACCCTGGCCTGTTTTGGCATAGCGCGGGTCGTCGATGTCGGCCAGAAACAACAGGTAAGGCCGCGGCAGATCCAGTGCGCTCATGTTCATTCTCCAGAACCCAACGACCACAAGCCGGCCGGGCAGTCCAGGTAGCCGTCCTGATACGACACGCCGGGCTCAACATCATCGGCCAGGTGCCAGGGACCGTCCAGATCAACCACCTTGCACAACTGGCCGACCAGAAACGCCGGCGCGCACGACAGCGAAGTGCCGATCATGTTGCCGACCATCACCTCGAAATTCAGCTCGCGCGCGCGCCTGGCCATGGTCAGCCCTTCGGTCAGGCCGCCGCATTTGTCGAGCTTGATGTTGATCACGTCAAACAAGCCGCGCATGGCGTCTATATCGGCACTCGTCTGGACGCTCTCATCGGCGGCCAGCGGGATGGGACAGTCCAGACCACGCAGCGCATCTTCCGCGCCGATCGGACACGGCTGTTCCAGCAAGGAGACCTTTTCAGCCATGAGTGCCGGCAGCAGTGCTTCAACCGCGGCTCGATCAAACGCCTGGTTGGCGTCGACGCCCAGCCACACGTCCGGCCGCGCCGCGCGGACGGCTTGCACGCGCTCGGCGTCCTCGCCATCCCCTACCAACTTGAGCTTCAGCGCGCGCGCCTGATCGGCGGCAAGCGCGCGCTCAGCCATGACCGCCGGCGTATCGGCGCCCAGCGTAAAGGTCGTCAGCAAACGCTGCGGCCGCTCCAGACCCGCCAGCTGCCAGGCCGGCCGCCCCGTTTGATGCGACGCCAGCGCCCACAGCGCGCAGTCAACCGCGTTGCGCGCACCACCAGCCGGCAATAACTGCTGCAGATCCTGCCGGTCGATGCCGGCTTCGATCTGCGCCCGCACTGCCTCAATCTGCTCGGCCATGGAAGCCGCCGTCTCACCGTGGTAATAGACACCGGTGGCCTCGCCCCGCCCGGTCGCACCGTCATGATCCCGGAGCGTGCAGGTCAGCAAGTCCAGCTGCTCGAAGACGTGCCCGGTAATCCGGAAAGGCCGACGCAGCCGCCAGGACCGAATCTGCAGCTGAACAGACAGGGAAGTTGAAGCCATGGATCGCGCGCCTTGAAGCGTAAAACCTGTCATTGTAGTAGCCAGCAACCTTATAGTGACGGCACGAATGCTTGAGGGAGGTAAACCGCATGGAGTGGTTGCCGCTGGTCTCTATTGCTGCCATGCTCGGCTGGGGCATCTGGATCTACAACCGCCTGATCGCGCGACGCAATCGGGTCAATACCGCCTGGAGCGACATCGACGTGCAGCTCACCCGCCGGCATGACCTGGTTCCGAATCTGGTCAAGGTCGTGGCCCGCTACACCGAACACGAACGCATCACGCTGGAAAAAGTCACCCGCCTTCGCAGTGAGGCCTTGCAAACAGACAGCCCGGCCCGGCTTGGCAGCATCGAAAACGAACTCGAAGACTTGCTCTCGCGCCTGCTGGTGCTCAAGGAGCAGTATCCTGACCTGCGCGCCAGCGAGAACTTCCATCAGCTTGGCGAACAGCTGGCCGAGGTTGAAGACCAGCTGGTGTTTGCCCGCCGCTACTACAACGGTGCGGTGCGTGATTTCAACACCGCCATCGAGCAAATCCCCGACCGATTCATCGCCCAGGCGTTCCGGTTCCAGCCGGCCGAGTTCTATTCCGCTGAACCGGCTCATCGAGTCGTGCCCAGCACGGGAGACCGCCCATGAAGCCCATCGCTTTTCTGCTGGCTCTATTCCTGATCGCGCTCCATCTGCCGGCCTCGGCAGACGATGAGCGGATCTTGCGGTACCACAGCGACGTTGCCGTGGAGCGCGACGGTACAGTGACCATTCGCGAACAGATCACCGTGCAATCGCAGCAGCGCAGCATCCGGCGCGGCATCTATCGCGACTTCCCAACCCGCTATCGCGACCGGCTCGGCAACCGCGTCGTGGTCGATTTCGAGGTGCTGGAAGTCCGGCGCGACGGCCAGCCCGAGCCCTGGTTTACAGAGCAGCGCAGCAACGGCATCCGCGTCAACACCGGCGACGACAACCTGCTGCCCGGGCCCGGCACTTACACCTTCACCATCATCTATCAAACCGGGCGTCAGATCGGCTTTTTCGATGACCACGACGAGTTCTACTGGAACGTGACCGGCCTGGGCTGGGCCTTTCCCATCGACCAGGCCAGCGCGCGCGTGACCTTGCCGGAAGCCGTGTCACCCAGCGATCTGCGCCTGCACCACTTCACCGGTCCGCAAGGCTCGAGCAGCAGCCACGCCAGCGCCAAGGCTGAGCAAGCCGGCGTGGCGCGATTTCAGACCGGTGCGTCGCTGGCGCCCCATGAAGGCCTGACCATCTCGGTCGGGTTTCCCAAAGGCATCATTCATGAGCCCGGCCGAGGTGAGCGTTTCGGCTGGTTCCTGCGCGACAACCGCGGCATGCTGGTGATGTTGTTCGGCGGCCTGGGGGTGCTGCTGTTTTACCTGCGCGAGTGGCTGAATAAAGGCCGCGGCCCGCAGGCCGGTGTCATCATCGCCCGCTACGAACCACCCGAAGGGTA
>SKIE01000363.1 GCA_007116585.1 Wenzhouxiangella sp.
CTGCGGCTACTGCTTCTTTGCCTGCCCGTTCGGCGTGCCGCAGTTCCCGCAGCAGACTGCCTTCGGTTCACGTGGCCGCATGGACAAGTGCACGTTCTGTGCTGGCGGCCCGAAAGAGCCCGGATCTGCCGAGGAATTCGAGCAGTATGGCGCCAATCGGATCGCCGAAGGCAAGCTGCCGGTGTGCGCTGAAACCTGCGCGACCAAGGCATTGCTGGCCGGCGACGGCGATCTGATCGGCGAAATTTTCAAGGACCGCGCCATGAGTCGTGATGAGCGTCCCCACACCTGGGGATGGGGACGGGCCTACGGGGAAACTATATGATCTGCCGTGGACTGGTCACCGCAGTTGGCGCGCTGGCTATGGCCCTCATGCTGAGCGGCTGCTACGAATCGCCCGACGCCAAGTTCTTTGAAGCGGGTGTCTATCGCGGCGCTGACGATCCTCTGCTGGAAAAGCTGGAGGATCCTGAGTTCCGCGAGCAGTTGGACCGCCGCTTTGACGGACAGAGGGATCGATAAGTGGGCGCGCGTTCACGATCGCCCTGGCTTCGCGTTCTGGCCGCCGCCTTGCTGGCCGCCGTGCTGACGGGCTGCGCCCCGGATCACGGCGACCCCTGGGTCAATCCCGGTCAGCAAGCGCGCCTGGGTGATGCGATGGAACAGTCTGAAGACAGACAACAGCAGTTACGCGACCGGGCCCAGCGCGGTCAGCGGCAACGCTAGTCGGAGAAGCAGTATGGAAAGTCAAGGTAATCAGGGCAAGGCAGGCAAGCGCCTGCGTCGCATCGGCTGGGTGACGGCACTGGCCGTTGTTGCGGCCATGGTCGTGCCGCTGACGGGTTATGTCTACGTCGCGGTCGCGCAAAGTGATCAGGCGGCTACGCAAACCGAAGGTGCGCCGACGACCAACCCGCAGTCGGAGTTGTGGCGTCAGGCCCGACAGGCCAATGAAGGCGTGACCGCCGTTCAGGGTCCGGGGGCGAACGTCTTCATGATTGACAGCGCTGAAACCTTCCGTCAGGTGCGGATGGGTCCGGTGTCGTTCTATCTGCCGATCTTTCTTGGCTTCATGGTCCTGGCCATGGTCGGTCTGCACTTCTATACCGGCGGTGGCGAAAAGCCCGGCAATCCGTCGGGCAGGCGGCTTCCGGCCTGGTCGCTGTTTGACCGGGTGCTGCACTGGTATGTGGCGGGCCTGTTCCTGATCCTGGCGATCACGGGCTTGAGCCTGCTGTTCGGGCGGGCCGTGTTGATCCCGCTGCTGGGTCCGGAAGGCTTCGCCGCCTGGGCCCGGGCATCGAAATTCCTGCATGACTGGGGTGGCGTGGCGTTTGTCGCCGGTATTGCCGTGATGAGCGTGGCCTGGCTGCACCACAACAAGTTCACCATGGTTGACGTGCGCTGGTTGCTCAAGGGCGGCGCCTTCGGCAAGCATCTGCCGGCTGGCCGCTACAACGGCGGACAGAAAATCTGGTTCCTGGTCAATGTGCTGGCCGGTGTGATCGTGTGCGCCACGGGCATCATGCTGGTGCTGCCGGGGATCTTTGAAAACCGCGAGTTGTTTCAGATCAACCTGATCGTGCATGCCGTCGTGGCCATCGGCTGGCTCGGCGTCAGTTTTGCTCACATCTATATGGCGACGATCGGGGCACCCGGGTCGGTGGATATCACCACCAAGGGACACGTCAGCAGCGAATGGGCCAAGCTGCATCGGCCGCTGTGGTACGACGAGATCAAGGATCAGGAGTTTCGGGTAGACGAGGGCAAGTCTGGCAGCTCGAAAACCTGAATCCCCCGCCAGGGTCTGGCGGTAACAAGATTGACGCTGGAGCCGGCCCTGCCGGCTCCTTTGCGTTATGGCCGTTTGCCGTCGAAACAAGAATGCTTCGGGATGTATCCTAAAAAAGAGATTCTCGGATGGACCCGTTTCGTGAATAAACCTGAAGACAAACCGGAATCCGATGCGCATGGGGATGAAGGTTTCCTGTCGCGCTGGGCCCGGCGCAAGCAAGCGGCTGGATATGCAGGGCAGGGTGAGGCCGACACCGACGAAGATTCCGAAACGCTGGGCCAGGTCGCCGAGAGCCTGCCGCAGAGTCCGGAGGGGGATCCCGAGGCGACAGAAGCGCAGCCTGACACCACGCCCGAACCCCCTGGCGACGAGGATATGCCGCCACTGGAGAGTATTGACGAAGGCGGCAGCGTGGCGGCATTTCTCTCACCCAAGGTCAGCGCAAGCTTGCGCCGTACCGCGTTGCGGCGCCTGTGGCGTCAGCCCGAGTTTTCCGGCGAGGACATGCTGGATGATTATGCGCTCGACTACACCAAACGGGAGCCGCTGGGCGATATCGTTACCGCCGAAATGAAGTACCGTGCCGAACAGCTGCGCAAGCGCATGGAGCGCAAAATGAAGGAAGGCCTGGCTCAGGACGAGCAACAGGCTGAGGCGGATGAAGCCGAGTCCGTGGCGGCGACCGAGCAACCGGTAGTGTCGGAAAATGCGGTCGAGGACAAGGACGCGTCGGTTGACGATCAGGCGCTGGCCGGCACGGCAGATGCCGAATCGGACTCGGATGATCGGGCATCCGATGTCCCTCCTGAGTCAGGTCCGCGTGCGGTCTGATTCCAGCACATTTTATGAATTGACGAGGACACCAGTGGACGAACAAACCCTTGATCTGCGGCAACTGGCCGCAGCGACTTCTGTTGGCGAAGCGCGTGCTGTCGCCCTTGAGGATTTTGACCCGCCGCCGGAACCGATGGAGTGGGTGGAATATCAGTCTGAGGGACGCTTGCTGATTATCGGTCCAGCCGACGAGGCCTGGCCGATTGCCGAGCAGCTGAAAGGCGAACTGGATTGCACCATGCTGGCGACCTCGCCACCCTCGGAGGTGCCCGAAAAAGCCCCGCCGGGCCGCTATCTGGATGGTCGGCCGCAGGAACTGACCGGCTATCTCGGTACCTTCACGCTCAAGGTGGAAGTTGACCGCGGGAGGGTGCTGGAGGCAGGTCCTGCTTTCGGGATCGACCCGGGCACGTTCGACCTGGTGCTTGATCTGGACGGTTCGGCTGATTCCGGGGTCGACGAGCCGCCGATCGGCTATTACCGGGTCCGCACCGAAGCCGACCGTGAGCGGGCGCTGGCCGAACTGCCCGAAATGAAGGGCAATTTCCAAAAGCCGCGCTTTTTTGCCTACAACCCGGATATCTGTGCCCACGGTGAGCGCGGGTTGAACGGCTGCCGCAAATGCGTCGATGCCTGTGCAACGGGCGCGGTCTTCAGTGTTGGAGAAAAGGTTGAGATCGATCCCTACCTGTGTCAGGGCTGCGGCAGCTGTGTGACGGTCTGCCCCTCCGGCGCGATGCGTTACGCTGCGCCCTCGTCGGAAGATCTGCTTGATTCAGCGCGCCGCTTGCTGGTCGATTTTCGCGAACAGGCCGGCGCCGACAGCCCGGCCCCGGATGTGCTGCTCTACAGCGAGGAAAGTGCCGTTCCCACGCTGGTCACGATGGCCAGTAACTTGCCCGATCACGTCCTGCCGGTGGCGGTTGAGGACGTAGGTTCGGTCGGCGCCGACACCTGGCTGTCTCTGCTGGCTTATGGCGCCGGTCGCGTCGTCCTGCTGACCGGGCCCGAACCTGCGCCGACCATGATTGATGCCACCGGGCGGCAAATGGAGATTTACCGCGTCATTCTGGAGGGCTTGGGGGACAAGCTTTCTGCGCAGCGGCTGGTGCTTCTGGCGGGGCAGCTTGATTGCGAGCGCCTGTCCGACCCACTACCCAGCCTGGTGCAGCGGCCTGCCACGCACGCGGCCATCGGCACCAAGCGCGAGATCATCCGCCAGGCGCTGGCGCATCTGCATGATCATGCCGCCGGGGAGGTCAGCGAAACGATTGACCTGCCGTCGGCTGCGCCGTTTGGTGAAATCCAGGTTGATGGTGAGGCCTGCACCCTGTGCATGGCCTGCGTGTCGGTTTGCCCCGTATCCGCGATCCAGGGTGGCGGTGATCTGCCCCAGCTGCATTTCCGTGAAGAGCAGTGCGTGCAGTGCGGCATGTGCGAAACCGCCTGTCCGGAAGACGCCATCAGCCTGCAGGCCCGGCTTCATTTTCCGGCTCATCTGGCGCCGGAACCGCGTCTGCTCAACGAAGAAGAAATGCACCATTGCGACGGCTGCGGCAAGCCGTTTGCGACGCGCAAGATGATGGACAGCATGATGCGGCGTCTCAAGGGTCACTGGATGTTCCAGGATGAAGAAGCGCTGGCGCGTATTCGGTTGTGCGAGGACTGCCGCATTCAGCGACTTTATGAGGATGAGGGCGGTCTGGTGGCGCACCCGCCCGGCAAAAATCAGTAAGACTTTGGTCGACCGCTCTTGACGACATCGCCTTCACGGCGGTACAGTTCGCGTCCGGGGTAAAACAAATATCTAAAATGCATAAAGAGGCATCCAAGGATCGGAGCTCAACGCAAGCGCCGACCGAGGTAACCAGCAGCAAAGAAGGGGCTCAGGCCCGGGTCGAAGCATACAGCCTGCTCGCAGGGCTGCTGCGCACGGCCCCCGGTGATGAGTTGCTCGGCATGCTGGTTGATGCCGGCCATGCAGGCGAGCAATCTCGCCGCCCCACTGATTTGCAGTCGGCCTGGCAGGGCCTGGCGGACGCAGCCGCCAAGGCTGACGCCGGCCAGGTCGA
>SKIE01000283.1 GCA_007116585.1 Wenzhouxiangella sp.
ATGCTTTTGAACTAGAGATGAACCTCGCCAAAGAATTGCTGAATTGCTTTTCTAGGCTTGGTCGCTCTCAAAATGGCTTCGAGCCAATCGAGGGCGCCCACACAAATTATCTGCTTGTGTTTTTAAGGAACTCTTTCTAACCGGCCGCGTTTCGCTGACCAGGCCGACCATTATAGATCGGTTTGCGTGACAGTCAATACTTTTTTGTAAATATTTTTCTGTCCGCTCCGCCTGTTTGACCAGACGAGCCGCGCATTATAGGCCTTTGCCGGGAGACGTCAAGCCTGTTTTGCGATTTTTTTGACATGCGTCCAGTGGCCCGGTTCCCGCTTGTAGTCCGGAAGACTGCGCTCCGAGCGCGCTAAAGCCCGGAACGCAAGGCGTCGAGGCGCTGGTGCAGGCTTTCCAACTCCAGTCTGGCACACCCACCCGGAGACACGCGAGCCTTGAGACTGGCTTCCGGTTCACGCTGCATCAGCGCATCCATTTCTGACGCCGCCTGGCGGTACGCTTCTCTGAACGGTCGCCCTTCGCTAACCAACTCGTTGGCCCGGTCCGTGGCGTGCAACTCGGGCGCGATGGCCGATCGCATGCGCTCATGGCGCCACACCAGCCCCGCCAACAGATCAGGCAACAGGACCAGGCCGGACAACCCGCGCTCAAAAGCCCGGATCAGGGGCGGCTTGGTGTCCTGCAGATCACGCTGGTAGCCAGACGGAAGACTGAGCACACTCTCCAACTCCACACGCGCCCCGACAATGCTGCCATGCAGCGAACGCAACAGCTCGACCGTATCCGGATTGAGCTTGTTCGGCATGATCGAAGAGCCGGTACAAAACGCCGCCGGGATCTGCACAAAACCAAATTCCTGACTGGCGAACAGGCTCAGGTCCCACGCGATGCGACGAACATCGGCGGTTGCCGCGCTCAGCGCGTCCAGCGCCCGAAGCTCGGACTTCCCGCGCGCATTCTGCGCATATTGTGGATTGACCAGCAGGCGCGCAAAGCCCAGATCACCGCCCACGCCGTGTCGGTCCAGCGCCAGATTGACCCCAAACCCGGACGCCGTGCCCAGCGGTGAGGCGTCAATCCAGTCGGCCGTTTGCTGCGCCAGGGCCAGGTTGTCGATAAAGGCTTCTGCGTGCCCGGCCCACCACAAGCCAAGAGACGACGGCATGGCCTGCTGCAAATGGGTGTGCCCTGGCAGGGGCACGGCCTGTTCGGCCTCCGCGCGGCGCAGACAGACCTCGGCGATGTCACGACAACTGCGGGCCAGCGTATTGAGACGGTCTTTCATGTACAGGCGCAGCGCCACGGCCACCTGGTCGTTGCGGCTGCGGCCGGCATGAATCCGACCCCCGGTCTCGCCCAGCTGGTCGATCAACCACGACTCGATCGCAGAGTGGCCGTCCTCGAAGCGAGCGTCCAGCACGAACTCACCGGCGCTAAAGGCCGTCGCCAACTGATCCAGGCTTTGCACCATCGCCTCGGCCTGAGCGTCGCTGAGCAGTCCGATTCGGGCCAGCCCACGGGCATGCGCCTGGCTGGCGCGGATATCGAACGGCAACAACTGGCGGTCGAGCACCACATCATCGCCGGCGAGAAAACGCATGACTCGCTCATCGACCTCGGCCGATGCTGCCTTTTTCCAGATGTAGTCGGACATGGACCCGCTCTCTCGTGGTGGATTCGACTCACACAGCGCGCTGGAGGCCGGACAACTCGTCCAGACCCAGCGCCAGGTTGATGTTCTGCACGGCCTGGCTGGCCGCACCCTTGAGCAGATTGTCGAGCACGGCCACAAAGGTCAGCCGGTAGGGCTGGCGCGGGTCGATGGCAAAACCGCCAATCTTCAGGCCCGGCGTGCACGCCACTTCGCGGATTTCAGGGATCGCCTCGCTGACTTCGATCAACGGTGCGTCCTGATAGGCGCTACGGAAGATCTCCAGCAGTTCGCCAACCCCTAGCTCGAGCGAGAGATTGACCGATATGGTCAGCGAAATCCCGCGAAAGAATGGTGCCACATGGGGATGGAAGCGCACCGGTCGCCCCAGGTGGGTAGAGATCTCGCGCTCGTGAACATGCCCGGTCAAGCTGTAGGGGATCAGATTGTCGGCCAGACGCTCGGGGTCGTTACGCGGCGAGGGTGTCTTGCCGGCTCCGCTGTAGCCGGAGATACCAAAGATCACCGGCGGCCGCGTCAGATAGTCACGAATCGGCAGCAAGGCAAACTGCGCCCCGGTGGCATAGCAACCGGGGTTGCTGATCCGCCGGGCACCGGCCAGGGCAGTCCGGTTCCACTCGCTCAGGCCATAGGTCCAGTCATCATCAAAGCGGTAGTCGGCGCCAAAATCAATAATCACGGCCTCAGGATGCGCCGCCGCAATCGCCTCAACCCAGGGCGCGCTGGCGCCGTTGGGCAGGGCCAGTACCCACACGCGCGCCTCGACCCCGGCCACGTCATCCGGCCCAAGCTTTACCAGCCGTTGCTCGGCATCAGGCCATTCCGGATCAATCTCACGCAAGGGCTGGCCGGCCTGCGAACCGGACGATGCCAGCGCCAGTTCCAGCGCCGGGTGGCGGGCAATCAGGGGCAAGAGGCTGGCGCCGGTGTAGCCCCTGCCGCCAATCAATGCCAGCGTATCATGGCTCAAGGCCGTCCTCCTCCCAGCCGGAATCCCGGCTGCGTGCATCCTCAACCAGACGCTCCAGCAGCGAAAAGTCATCGATACCGATGCTGTGTACGATCCACTCGCCGCGGCGGAAACTGGCGTGGGCCTGTTGCAGATACCAGCCGGCAATCGGATTCGACGCGCGCGAGCGCCAGTACAAACGCGGGCAGCGCGCGCGCAGAACCTGCCACAGTGCAGCACCCAGACCTTCGCCCTGCGCCTCGGGCGTGACCACAAACTTGTCCAGATAAGGCACATCATCCACACCGCGCGCGATCAACGCCGCAGCCCGGCCGCTTTCGGCCAGCAGCAGGCCGACCAGATTACGGCCGCTGCGCCAATCCTGGCGCAACTTGCGGCTGAAACTTTGCTCCAGCATCGCCTCAAGCGCGCCGGCACGCTCGTCGGGCACGGTGTCAAACCAGTCAATCTGCTCGCCGCGCCGGATCAGCGTGCCCGCCCCGGTGTGGGTAAAGAGCTCGCGCGTGAGCTTGGCCGCCGAGGTGATCGAGACGGAGGTTTCGGCCGGCAGGCGCTCCAGCATGTCCTTGATCTGGGCCAGCTTGAGCTGCATGCCGGAATGTACCCAGTCCTGGGCAATCAGGTGTTCATAGTCGCCGCTGATCGAAATGGCGGTAATGATGCGCCCGTTCTGGTCGAGCAGCCCACCGGTGCCAGTGAGGAAAATCACTTTGTACGGCCGCACCGTCCAGACCAGCTCGCGCGTCGCTATGTCGGCGTTGATATTCATGACCTGACCGCCGGACGACTCGCCCAGACACGCCACGACCGGCAGGGCGCCGGAGCGCACGGCTGAGCGCACCGGCTCCATTTCCACGCTATCGACCTGACCGACCAGTCCAAGTTTGTCCGGATCCGCCAGGCTGGCGTTGAAAACCCCGTGCAGGATCCCGCGCGCTCTGACCCCGCGCGCCTCCAGCGCGTCTACCAGCGTGGCATTAGCCTTGTAGATCACCGGCCGCACCACGGCCATGACGGCTTCGGTTGTCACCCGCAGCCCGTTATGTTTTTCGATCGGCACCCCGGCCTCGCGCATGGCCTCATCCAGCTGCGGCCCGGCCCCGTGCAGCACGATGGGAGTCAGGCCCAGCCGGTGGAGAAAGGCCAGGGCCGCGGCCAGTTCGTCAAGATCTTCGCTCAGCACCGCACCGCCGACCTTGACCACGGCAAAGCGCGATTCCTCAATCCGCGAAAACTGCTTGAGGTACTGCCGCGCCTCCCGGCTGGAGCCTAGCTGGCCCAGCAACTCAATCACCGTCTGACGGACTTCAGCCATGGGCGTCCACCAGGCGCTTGTAAATCACCGCAGCCTGCTCGAGCTGGTCCAGCGCGACCCATTCGTCCACGGCGTGGGCCTGAGCGATATCACCCGGCCCCAGCACCAGCGCCGGCAAACCGGCATCGGAGAACAGCGAGGCCTCGGTCCAGAAACCGACCGGTTCACCAACCGCAAGGCCGTGCCGGCGACAGAATTCGCGCGCGGTCTGGTCATCCCGCCCGCCCGCCGGCAAGGGCGGGCCTGAGAAGGGGACGACCCATTCGATCCACTCGTCCGTCCCGGCCAGACCACGCAAGGCAGCAAACAAATCGTCGTTGGACTGCCCAGGGCCAAGCCGGGCTGAATAGTGCAGCCGGGCATCCCCGGCAATCACGTTCGACTTGGTACCGCCGTTGAACAAGCCCAGGTTGAAACAGGTCGGCCGACCCGCACCGGCCTCAGCCGCACAGTAATCCAGCGCGGCTGCAGTCCAGCGGGCGGCGCGGTGATTGGCATTGTCATTGAGCGCGCGCGGTTCAGAAGAATGGCCCATGACGCCCCGGACATGTCCCTTGACGGACAGGAACCCGCGGTGGGCCAGAACGGCCTCGCACCGGGTCGGCTCACACACGACCACCTGGTCAAAATCGCGCTGGGCCGGCGTTTTGAGAAAATTGCGAATACAGCAGCTGCCCGCGCCTTCTTCGTCGCTGGAAAACAGGATGGCCATGGGTTGGTCAGTGGCCTCG
>SKIE01000021.1 GCA_007116585.1 Wenzhouxiangella sp.
GCCAGCGACCAGCGCGGCGGCTGGGCAGCACCGGCTCGGCGGCTGATCTCCAGCAACCGATAGCGCGCCTGATCAACGTTGTTGAGGCTTTCCAGCGACGGCGTGGCCGAACCCAGCACGACGGGAATACCAAGCTGATGAGCGCGCATGACCGCGACATCCCGACCGTGATACCGCGCGCCGTCCTGCTGCTTGAATGAGGCATCGTGTTCCTCATCGACCACGATCAGGCCCGGACTGGTCAGCGGCAGAAACACGGCAGAACGAGTCCCAACGATAATGCGGGCCCGTCCATCGGCCGCCGCCTGCCAGCAGGCCAGACGCTCGCCCTCGCTCATGTCGGAGTGGTACACGTGCGCGGAAAAGCCCAGCCTGGACTCGACCCGACGGATCAGCTGCGGTGTCAGGCCGATCTCGGGGATCAGCATCAACACCTGCCGGCCCCGCCGAACCATGGCCCTGGCCGCCTGCAGGTAGACCTCGGTCTTGCCGCTACCGGTCACGCCGGCGAGCAGAAAGGTCTCATGCCGATGGCGCGCCCGCAGCACCGCAGCCAACGCCGCGCGCTGCTCCACATTCAGCGTCGGACCGGGCCTGGGTGCTATCGGCCTGCCCGGCTCGGCCGGCTCGACCCAGCCCTTGTCGAGCAAGGCGCGCAAGACGCCGGCGCTGGCCCCACGCTCCAGAATTTCCTCGCGGGTCAGCGGGCCATCCTGCAGCCAGCCCAGAACACCGGCCTGACGCGGCGCCTGGGTCGGCCGGGCGTGGCGACCGCTGGTGCTCAGGCAAAGCGCCCGCGGCGGGCTGGCACGAAACGGCTTGATTCGCCGCAGCGCCGGCGGCAGCAGCAGGTTGACCATTTCGCCAGGCGAGCAGCCGTAATAGGACACGGTCCAGCCCGCCAGCTTCATCAGCGCCGGCGCAATCAGCGCTTCATCCAGGACTTGTTCAATCGGTCGAAGCGAGTCGGCCGACGCCGCCTGCCCGTGGTCGACCACGAGCGCAACCAGGCGACGGCGACCAAAAGGCACCAGCACACGACTGCCGACCGGCGGCAAACGCGCACCGGATGGCGGAAGATAATCAAACAGCTGTGGCAGCGGCGCGGGAACCGCGACCTGCGCGACGGCGCTCACGGCTCGCGCTGACCGGCCACGAGCGCGTTAATCGATCGTGGTCGGCAGGCCGAAGTCAGCGCGATGGGCGAGCAGATGCGTTTCGCGGTCGAAATCGATCAGGTCGGCCAGGATGCGCGCCGATTCCAGCAGATACAGATCGGACGGACTGTCGGCTTCTTCATCGCCGTTGTCTTCCCGGTCCGGCCCGTTGACGTTACCGTGCGGCGAGCGGGTGGCGGCAAAGCGCTGGCTGCGACGCTGCTCGTTTTCCTCCATCTCGGCGCGCCGGACTTCCTCGTTGAGCGAGACCGTGGTGCGATCCCGCGTCTCTTCCCAATCGGCGATTTCCTGCAGCAGGTCAAGCAACTCCTCATCGGTGTCGAGACGTTCCCGATGACGTTCGTAGGCCATTTCAATCAGACCGGAGAGATCCGCCATGGGCCGGAAATCGGCCGGGTCGATCTCTCCCCACGGTAAGGCAAAATCCAGCGCGCTTTCGCCGAAGTCGGCCGGATCACCCGCCGTCGGCAGCGAAATGTCGGGCACCACACCCTTGGCCTGAGTGGAACCGCCGGCGATGCGGTAGAACTGGGCCATGGTCAGCTTGATCTGGCCCAGACGGCCGTTATCCGAGCGCGACAGATCGTCGAGATCGATCAGATTCTGCACCGTCCCTTTGCCGAAAGTCGGCTCGCCCAGCACCACGCCACGACCGTAGTCCTGGATCGCGCCGGCGAAAATTTCCGAGGCCGATGCGCTGCGACGGTCGACCAGCACCGCCAGCGGACCGTCCCAGGCCATGCCAGGCTCCCGGTCTTCTTCCAGCGAGACGCGGCCGCGCGAGTCGCGCACCTGGACCACCGGGCCCTCGTCAATGAACAGGCCGGTCATGGTGGTCGCCTCAACCAGCGCACCACCGCCGTTGCCGCGCAAATCAATCACCAGGCCGTCAATGCCTTCGGCCGTCAACTCGTTGATCAGACGCCGAACGTCCCGGGTCGATGAGCGGTAGTTGGGCTCGTTGCGGGCGCGGCCCTGAAAATCGACGTAGAACACGGGCACACTGATGATGCCGATGCGGCGCACGTCATCGCCGTGCGGCACTTCGATCAGATCACGCTGGGCCGCCTGCTCTTCCAGACGCACCTCGTTGCGCTCGATGTCGATCACGGTAGCCGCACCGGTCAGCGCAGTGTCGGCCGGCAGCACTTCCAGACGCACAACGGTCTCGCGCTCGCCGCGGATCAGCTGGACCACGTCGTCGAGGCGCCAGCCGACCACATCGACCATTTCCTCATCGCCCTGGGCAACGCCGATGATGCGATCACCAGGCCGCAGTCGTCCGTCAAGATCAGCCGGTCCGCCGGGGACGATTTCCATCACCGTCGTGTATTCGGTCTCCCGCTGCAGCATGGCGCCGATGCCGTCCAGCGACAAGCGCATGGAAATCTCGAAATTATCGACGCTGCGCGGCGACATGTAGGCCGAGTGCGGCTCGATCGAGCGCGTGTAGGCGTTCATGAAGAACTGGAAAACGTCCTGGCTGTTGAACTCGGAAATCCGGCGGCCGAGATTGGTGTATCGATCTGTCAGAGTTTCGAGGATGTCCTCGTCGTCCTGATCGGCCAGACGCAAGCGCAGCCAGTCGTTCTTGACCCGCTGACGCCAGATTTCATCAAGCTCGTCCCGATCTTCCGCCCAGGGCGCTTCGGTTCGATCAAACCGGTATTCTTCGTCCGTGGTGAAGTCAAACTCCTGCTCGAGCAGCGCCACCGCATGCTCGATCCGCTCGGCCACGCGCCGCTGATAGCGCTCGAACATGTCGAACGCAGGATCGAGATCAGCGCTTTGCAGCGCATCAGACAGATAGTTGCGGTAGCGCTCCAGATCAGCCACGTCGGCGGCCGTGAAGTAAACCCGGTTGGGGTCAAGCAGGCGCAGATACTGGTCGAAAACCCGGCTGGAAAATTCCTCGTCGAGGTTCTTGCGGTGGTAGTGATAGCCGCTGATGAAGCGGGTCGCCAGCCGGCTGGCAAAGTGATGCTCAGGCTTGGGTTCGAGGCGATCGGACGCCTCGGGAGATTCGACGACCGTGGCCTCGCCGGGGTGAAAGAAAACAACCGCCGGGACCAGGAACGCTGCCAGCAGAAGTCCGCTGAAGATATTGCGCGATAAAGTGTTCATGGGCATTTGAGACCGAGAATCCGGGCGTTAGTTTTCTCCACAGGCTGCAATGTCATCCACTTCATGGTAATCGAGCAATCGGCAGAACGCTGACACCATCTCCACGACCACTTGTTGAAAACGTACTTTCTCGACCCAGTCTGCCAGCCGGGTCACGCGAAGCTCAGCATAGCCGCATGGATTGATCATCGCAAACGGGGATACATCCATGTCCACGTTGAAAGCCAGGCCGTGATAGCAGCGTCCGCGCCGTACCTTGAGCCCGATTGAGGCAATCTTGCTGTTGTCGATGTACACGCCCGGCATGTTGTCGCGACGATGGCCTTCCAGGCCGTAACCGGCAAGGACATCGATCACACACTGCTCGAGGCGGTCGACCAGGCACCGCACCCCCAGCCCGCGGCGCTCCAGATCAAGCAGCGGGTAGCAGACCAGCTGCCCGGGCCCGTGATAGGTCACCTGACCGCCGCGATCGGTCTGGATCACCGGAATCCCGGCCGGGCGCAGCAGATGTTCGGGCCGGCCGGCCAACCCTTGCGTAAACACCGGCTCATGTTCGACCAGCCACAGCCGGTCCGGGCTGTCGGACGTGCGCTCATCGGTCCAGTCGCGCATGGCCGAGAAGACGGGACCATAGGGACGCTGTCCCAGCCAACGAACCTCCAGGCGGTAGGGGGAGACCTGTTCCGGCGCCGCTTCGGTCACAGCATCATCTTGACCGCTGCGAGTGCCCGCAGCTCGGCATAGAGGGCCTCGAGCTGATCGCGCGAGGCGGCCGACACGGTAATGGTCAGCCCCTCGTAGCGGCCGTTACGGCTCGGGCGAATGCGCACATCCTCGCGTTCACAAAACTCGGCGTGCCGGGCGACCGCGGCCAGGATGTCTGCGCGGGCTGGCGCGCCGGCGCTCGCCATTACCTTGACCGGATACCGGCAGGGGAAGTCCAGCGGCTCAGTCATTGCCGAACAGGCCACCCAGCCACAGGCGCAGCCCATCGCTGGTGCGGCCGAAAAACCCTGCCTCTTCCACCGCTGCCATGGCCACCAGCGGCCGGCTGGCCACGACCTCGTCGTCCAGGCGGATCACCAGCTGTCCCAGCGTTTCGCCCTCTTCGACCGGGGCACTCAGCTGGCCTGGCAGTTCCAGGCTGGCATTGAGCGCGTCGTAGCGCCCGCGCTGAACGGTGACGAACAAGTCCTGCTCGATGCCCACTGGCAGCTCGTCGCCGCGCCCTCTCCAGACCCGCTCGCGGCTGAGCTCGACGGCGCCGTCGTAGAGCTGATAGGTCTCGAAAAAGCGAAAGCCGTAGTTCAGCAACGCCTGGCTGGCCGTGGCCCGCGCCTCTTCGCTGTCGGTGCCCATCACCACGCTGA
>SKIE01000045.1 GCA_007116585.1 Wenzhouxiangella sp.
CCCAGATCGGCAAATACGCCCTGCCCGCGCGTTCAACGCCCGGCTTCCTGGTCAACCGTGTGCTGGCCCCGTACATGCGCAACGCCATGAAAATGCACCGCGAGGGCATCCCGCGTGAAGCCCTGGACCGCGCTGCCGAGCAGTTCGGCATGCCGATGGGGCCGGTTGAACTGGCCGACACGGTGGGCCTGGATGTGGGTATGGGCGTGATCGATACCCTGATGGGAGAAGAAGCCGCCGAAGACCGGAAAGTGCTTGAAGAGATGGTCAAGGCCGGCAAGCTGGGCAAGAAGTCCGGCGAGGGCTTTTATGAGTGGAAGAAGGGCAAGCCGCAGCGCGACCCCACCGCCCATGAAGGGCATGATCTTGAAGAACTGGCCGAGCGCCTGATGCAGCCCTACTTCGATGAATGCCGCGCCTGCCTGGCCGACGAGGTGGTTGAAGACGCCGATCTGCTGGATGCCGGCATGATCTTCGGCACCGGATTTGCGCCTTTTCGAGGCGGCCCGCTGCATTACCTGGCCCAGCTCAAAGACACCGAGCCGTCGGCCAGCGACTCGAACCCAGCCGAGGAGGATTCCTGATGTCGGCCACCAACCCCAGAAAAATCGTCATTGTTGGGGGCGCACGCATCCCGTTCTGTCGCTCCAACACCCTGTATGGGTCCCAGACCAACCAGGACATGCTCAGTGCCGCCCTGCAGGGTCTGGTCGAGCGGTATCAGCTTCACGGCAAGGTCATCGAACAGGTCATGGCCGGCGCTGTCACCACGCATTCCAAGGACTGGAACCTGGCCAGGGAAGCCGTGCTGTCGACCGCGCTCTCGCCGCTGAGCCCTGCGGTCACGCTGCAGCAGGCCTGCGGCACCAGTCTTCAGGCCGCGCTGCTGGCCGGCGCGCAGATCGCCAGCGGCCAGATTGACTGCGCGATCGTGGCCGGCACCGACACCACCAGCGACGCCCCTGTGGTCTTCCAGCGCCGCTTTGCCCAGCGCCTGATCGGGTTGTCCAGAGCCAGAACACTGGGACAGAAGATCAGGGCTTTCAAGGGGTTTCGTTTTTCGGAACTCGCCCCGCAGCCGCCGCGCAACGCCGAACCGCGCACCGGACTGTCGATGGGCCAGCACTGCGAGCGCATGGCGCGCGAATGGGGTATCGAGCGCGCCGCGCAGGACGAGCTGACGGTCGAGAGCCATCGCAAGGCTGCTGCTGCCTGGGACGCCGGCTTTTTCGACGACCTGGTGGTCAACCACAACGGCGTGGTGCGCGACAACATCATCCGCCCCGACACCAGCCCGGAAAAGCTGGCCAGCCTGAAACCGGCCTTCGATCGCAAGCAGGGCACGCTGACAGCCGGCAACAGCACTACGCTGTCCGACGGTGCGGCCGCTGTCCTGTTGTGCTCGGAGGACTGGGCCAAAGCGAACGATCTGCCTATCTCAGCCTATCTCAGCCACGGCCGTGCGGCAGCGGTGGACTTTGTCGACGGTGATGAAGGGCTGCTGATGGCACCCACTGTCGCCGTTGCCGAAATGCTGCAGCGCGCCGGTCTGGGGCTGCGCGATTTCGACTTCTATGAAATTCACGAAGCCTTTGCGGCCCAGGTATTGTGCACGCTCAGAGCCTGGGAGTCCGAACGCTACTGTCGCGAAAGACTGGGTCTGGACAAGCCGCTGGGCAGCATTGATCGTTCGCGCATGAACGTTCGCGGCGGCTCGGTGGCCATTGGTCACCCCTTTGCCGCTACAGGCGCTCGTATCCTGTCCACGCTGACCACTATTCTCGAGCAGGCCGGCTCGGGCCGCGGATTGATCTCGGTGTGCACGGCCGGCGGCATGGGCGTTGCGGCCATCGTGGAACGGCCCGCTGCGACCGATACCGGTCACACGCCCGAGAAGCCACCAGAGCCGGTCGAAAAGAAGAAGCCGAGCAACACAAAGACCCCGATCGAGCAAGCATCCAAAGCCGCATCGGAAAGCGAACCGCAGGCAGAATCGCCGGCGCCGGACGACAATTCAGGCGACGGCAACGACGCATGACTACGGACTAGTTCGGCGCAGAGCGGCGCCCAGGGCAACGGCGCCGCTCAGGCTCAGTCCGGCCCAGACCAGGCTGACGTCACCCTGAGCGCCGACGGCAACCGCCGGCGCGGCCAGCACGGCCATCGCCGGCAGTGTCCGGCCCAGCAACATCCCGCACAACCAGCCGGCGGCCACAAGGCCGCCCAGCAGCAGCCCGGGTATCAGTCCGTTCAGCAGCCCCTGCAAAAGACCCAGATCATCGGCCAGCGACGTCCAGACCACCATCAGCCAGAAGCCCACCACAATCAGCGCCCCGCTCGACACGCTCCCGACCAGCAGCGTCGTCATCTCGCGACGGCCGATACGGGATTCGACCGGGCCACGCAACACGATCAACCAGACAGCCACAAGGGCTGCTACCGTCGAGGCGGAAAGCCAGCCAGGAATCAAGGCGAGCAGCAAGACAGCGGGCGGCAGGTAGCGCCATCGACACCAGACCCTGGCCAGATCATGCCTGTCGTCGGCCTGCCAGGCGACCAGGCCCAGCGAGACCAAACCGGGCCAGACGGCAATCTGGAGCAGGGATTCAAAAGACGGTGCCTGTCGGGGTGCCAGTACGTCGGCTGCGATTGAAAACAGCAGCAGCAACAGCCCTGGTGGCAGAAACGCGGCGGCAAGCCCCAGCCACGGTCCGGTTCCGCGATCAAGGCGGCTGATCCAAGACCCCGACTCCAGCCGCAACAGATGCCAGCACAGCAGCCACAGCGGCACGGCCACCAAAGGGGTATATTCGGCCAGGCGCTGGAACTCGAGCAACACGACCAGGCTGTCGAAGCCGGCCAAAGCCACCGTCATCGATGCCGGCAACGCAACGACAATCCACCAGATTGCGCCAGCGGCGAATGCGTCACCCTTCATGATGTAACGGCATGGACGGCACCGGAAACAGGACGGCCAGCGCCCGGGTCAGCAAGCGACCGGCCATCAAGGCAAAGCCAGCCGGAATCGCGGCCAGCGCCACCGAACCCGATACACCCGGCGCCCAGGAAGAGCCCAGCTGCAGATCCAGCAGCCACAGCCTCAAACCGGCCCAGGCCAGCATTGCTGCAGCCATTCCGGCTGCCGCAAGCAGCAGCGCCCCGACAGCCGCCGGAGATGCCACCGGCAGGGTCGCAGCCGCGCGACCCGCGCCCAACATCACCAGCCAGAGCAGCATGGGCGCCGCGTACTCGGTTACGTCGAGCCGCGCAGACAAGGGCAGCAGCGGACTGAGCGCGCCGTAGACCCCCAGCCCGATCAGACCGAGCGTCAGCATGAGAATGCCGGCGCGCTCAACCGGCGCCAGCGAGCGCTCAAGATCGCGAAAGCCGTAGACCAGAACCGGCCACAGCCGCATCGTGGACTGCCCATGTTCGCTCACGGCGCGCGTCGACTGACGTTCAGGGCGCAAGCACGACCAGGCCGGCCGCCTCGGCCGTGTTCTGCAACAAGGTCGCCACTGTCATCGGCCCGACGCCACCCGGTACCGGCGTGATCCAACCGGCCCGCTGTGCGCAGGCATCGAAATCCAGATCACCGCGGATCCGCCCATCCTCGCCCCGCGTGATACCAATATCGACCACCACGCTGCCCGGTTGAATCCAGTCCGGGCGCACCACGTCGCGCTTGCCGACCGCGACGCAGAGTATGTCGGCCGCGGCCACGTGCTTCTCGAGATTCTCGGTGAAACGATGGGCAACAGTGACCGTGGCGCCGGCCAGCAGCATTTCCAAGGCCAGCGGTCGGCCCACAATGTTGGAGGCCCCGACAATCAGGACGTGGCGTCCCTTGGGGTCAATGTCATAGGCCCCCAGCAGAGTCATGACTCCGCGCGGCGTGCACGGCCGCAGGCCGGGATCGCGCAGCGCCAGCCGGCCCGTGTTGCGCGGATGGAACCCGTCGACATCCTTGTCCGGATGAACCCGCGCCGTTACCGCTTTTTCGTCCAGATGGCCCGGCAGCGGCAGCTGCACCAGGATGCCGTGAACGGCCTCGTTCTGGTTCAGCGAGTCGATCAACGCGAGCAGTTCACCGCGGCCAACCCCATGTTGCAGCCGGTGGCAGCGTGAGGCAATCCCGGCTCGCTCGCAGGCCTTGATCTTGTTGGCCACGTAGACTTCAGAGGCCGGATCGTCTCCGACCAGGACCACCGCAAGCCCCGGCTGGACGCCGCCGCGTTCACGATGCGCCGCGACCGCCGCCGCCACGTTATCGATCAAACGATCGGCGACGGCACGACCGTCCAGCAGATGGGCACGAGCAGACATGATGTGGCACATTGTACCGTCAAGCAGGTAGGATGAAGCAGGTTCAACCGCGGGGCTAGAGATGAATCTGTTCGAACATAATTTTGCGGCGCTGGAGGGTGGATCGCTTTCCCTGGAGCGCTATCGGAACCAGCCTATCCTGCTGGTCAATACGGCGTCGGAATGCGGCTACACGCCGCAGTATGCGACGTTGCAGCGGCTGTACGCCGACTACCAGCAATCCGGCCTGCTCGTACTCGGCATTCCCTGTAACGACTTCGGTCAGCAGGAACCGGGTACAGCCGAGGA
>SKIE01000265.1 GCA_007116585.1 Wenzhouxiangella sp.
ACATTCCTGCAGGCGCAGATTCTCGGTAACCCGGAGCTGATTGAGTCGATGTCCAAGCTCAACGACCTGCTCGAAGAGATGCGAGATGCCTCGCTGAAGCTTCGAATGGTGGCGATCGGTGCCACCTTCTCGAAGTTCCAGCGCGTTGTGCGCGACATGGCGACCGATCTGGACAAGGATGTGGATCTTGTCATCACTGGTGCGGATACCGAACTCGACAAGTCAGTGGTCGAGAAGATTGGCGATCCGCTGATGCACCTGGTTCGCAATGCCGTAGACCATGGTCTGGAATCAGCCGAACAGCGCGTGGCCGCGGGCAAGCCTGAAACCGGCACGATCAGTCTGAACGCCTACCATGACTCCGGCAACATCGTTATTGAAGTCGGTGACGACGGGGGCGGGCTGGACCCGGACAAGATTCTGGCCAAGGCACGTGAAAAAGGGATGATCGGCGAAGATGCGCAACCCAGCCGCAGCGAGATTTTCGACTTCATCCTCAAACCCGGCTTTTCAACCGCGGCGAAAGTCTCGAACATCTCGGGTCGTGGTGTTGGCATGGACGTGGTCAGGCGCAACGTGATCGAGATGCGCGGACGCACGGAAATCGATTCAGAGCCGGGTCAGGGCACCACCATCCGTATCATTCTGCCGCTGACGCTGGCCATTATCGACGGCTTTGTCGTGGGCGTAGGTCAGGCCGCCTTTGTCGTGCCGCTGGACGTGGTTCAGGAGTGTGTGGAGTTCTCTGAAGCCGATCATGAAGAAAGAGACGGTCAGAGCTACATCAACCTGCGCGGCAACGTGCTGCCGCTGGTCAACATCCGCCAGCGTTTCGCCGTGCGCGGCGAGCGCCCCAAGCGCCGGTCCGTTGTGGTGGTCAAGGCAGATGGCCAGTCGGTTGGTCTGGTCGTGGATCGTCTGATGGGCGAGTTCCAGACCGTCATCAAGCCGCTGGGGCCTGTGTTCTCGGGTCTTAGCGGGATCAGTGGCTCCACCATCATGGGCAATGGAGAAGTTGCTTTGATTCTTGATGTGCAAGGCCTGGTCCAGCAGATCACTCGTAACCTCTCGCGCGCCACCAGTCACTAATCGCATACAGAGCCGACATGTATTCAAACGGGGAAACGAAATGAGCAATACAGACAGCAAATCCAACCTGCCGGTCGCCGGCCAGTCCCGTTCGGTGACCGCGACCGAGAAGGGCGGTGCAGGTAGTGACGAGAACCAGTACCTGACGTTCAAGCTGCAGTCCGAGATCTATGCCTTCGGCATTCTCAACGTCAAGGAGATTCTTGAATACGGCAAGATCACCAAGGTGCCGATGATGCCCGATTTCATTCAGGGCGTGATCAACCTGCGCGGCGAGGTGGTGCCGGTTGTCAATCTGGCGCGTCGATTCGGCCTCAAGTCATCCGAGATCACCAAACGGACCTGCATCGTCATCATTGAAATCGGCGGCGAAGAGAGCCGGCAGGAACTGGGTGTGATGGTCGACAGCGTGTCAGAAGTCCTGGAAATCGAGAGCGACCAGATTCGTCCTGCGCCCGGTTTCGGTGCCAAAATCCGTAACGACTTCATTCGCGGCATGGGCAAGCTCAACGACGATTTCGTCATCATTCTGGATCAGGATCGGGTGCTGTCGGTCGATGAGCTGGCCGCGGTGCGTCAGGTGCGCGAGATGGCGCCTGATGATCTGCCCCATGGCGATGAGGAATTCGGACAGGCTTCCGCTCGCGATGACTCGAACTCGGATTAGCTAAGGAGCGGGTCAATTCTTGAACACCAAGTCGTCGGGTAGCGAAGCCGCCGGTGGCGGCAGCAGCGTTGGGCCCGTCCTGTCGGACTCAGAGTTTCAGTTGTTCCGCCGACTGATTTACGACACGGCGGGCATTTCCATGGCGCCGGCGAAAAAAGCGCTGATTTCCGGGCGTCTCAGCAAGCGCCTGCGGGATTTGGGCTATGCCACGTTCCGCGAGTATTTCCGCTGGATCGACGAGTCGAAAGACCCTGCGGCGCTGCGTGAGCGGCAGAACGCAATTGATCACCTGACCACCAACGAGACCTATTTCTTCCGTGAGCCGAGACATTTCGAGTTTGTCGAACAACGCTTGATTCCGCACTGGGCCGGACGCTCGGTTCGACTCTGGAGTGCGGCCAGTTCCAGCGGTGAGGAAGCCTACACGCTGGCCATGGTGATGCAAAAACATCATCGTGGCGGCTATGAGATCGTCGGCACGGATATCAGTACCCGGGTGGTGGCGGCCGCGTCCCGCGGTCAGTATCCGCTGGCGCGGGCGAACAACATACCGCGTGAATATCTGAAAAGCTATTGCCTCAAGGGGGTCGGTGAACATGAGGGGACGTTCCGTATCGATGCGAACCTCAGGCGCAGGGTGTCGTTCCGGTCGGCCAACCTGCGTGAAGACTTGTCTTCGGTCGGTATGTGCGACCTGATCATGCTGCGCAACGTTTTGATCTATTTCGATATGGAGGTCAAGCAGCGCGTGGTTGCCAACGTGTTGCGACAACTCAAGCCGGGCGGCTGTCTGATGGTCGGGCATGCCGAAAGCCTGCATGGCGTGACCGCGGACGTCAAAGCCGTGCAGCCCGCTACCTACATCAAGGAAGGTGGTTGATGACCTCGAGCTGGCGACAGGCTGAACACAACAGGGAGGCCAGATGACGGGCGGCAAGGTATCGGTTTTGATTGTCGACGACTCGGCAGTGGTGCGCCAGGTGCTGACCGAGCAGTTGTCGGCCGACCGCGGTATTGAAGTCATGGGCGCTGCGCCGGACCCAATCTTTGCCATGAAGAAAATGGAGTCGCGCTGGCCCGATGTCCTTGTGCTGGATATCGAAATGCCGCGCATGGACGGGTTGACCTTCCTGCGCAAGATCATGAGCGAGCGTCCCACGCCGGTCGTGATTTGTTCAACGCTGACCCAGAAAGGCGCCGAGACCACCATGCAGGCGATGAGTGCCGGTGCGGTCAGTATCATCCCCAAGCCGCGCGCCGGCCTGAAGGGGTTCCTGCAGGATTCGGCCAGCGACGTGGCCACAGCGGTCAAGGCCGCCGCCAAGGCAAGGATGAGCCGGATCAGCGCCTCGACCAGCGCGGCGGTCGAGCCGGTCAAGGTAGCGCCTGTGCGCGGCTCGTTGGCCAAAACCACGCAGCAGCTCGTGGCTATCGGGACTTCCACGGGCGGCACCCAGGCGCTTGAAGTCGTCCTGCGTGCCTTACCGGCCCTGTGCCCGGGCATTGTCATCGTGCAGCACATGCCGGAGAAATTCACCGACATGTTTGCCCAGCGCCTGAATGGCCTGTGCAAAATCCAGGTTCGAGAGGCCAAGGATCGCGATCGTGTCCTGCCCGGTCTGGCGCTGATCGCGCCCGGCGGGAAGCACATGAAAATCGAGCGCAGCGGCGCGCACTATATCGCGCGGATATTTGACGGTCCGCCAGTCAACCGGCATCGGCCTTCGGTCGACGTGCTGTTCCGGTCTGTCGCCGATCAAGCCGGCAAGAATTCGGTGGGTTTCATTCTGACTGGCATGGGCGGTGATGGCGCCCGCGGATTGAAAGCCATGCGTGATGCTGGCGCCCATACCGTTGCCCAGGATGAGAGGACGTCCGTGGTGTTCGGCATGCCCAAGGAGGCCATTGCGCTGGGTGCTGCGGACAAAGTCATCGGGCTGCCCGAAATGGCGCAGGAAATCATGCGTTCAGCGACCGTTGACCACCTGTAAGCTGTCCCAATCAAATTTTATGACCATCGCGGAGGAACAGTAGAAGATGTCTCTGAGAAACATGCGGATCGGCACAAAACTGTTTGCAGGTTTTTTGACGGCTTTGCTGTTTACGGTGATTATCGGCGCACTAGGCTTGATCAATCTGACCAACACGAGTCGCGCGCTGGAGGAGATTGCCGACGAGCGGATACCAGGAATGATCCTGTTGGCGGACATGAACTTTGAACGGATGGTCATTCGCGCGCAGACACTCGAGGTCTATGACCTGGTTGGGGCGGATGCATCCGGCCAGCGGTTCCGTGGCATCCTGGATCAGCGCGAGCAGAGTTTTCGAGCGATGGGCTCTGATTTGGCAGCATTCGTAGCGATTCCGCGATATACCGAGCGCGGCCGTCAGATCGTGGATCGTCTGCAGCGCGAATACGATGCCTGGCGAGAAAGCTACCGGCCGATTGACGCGATCATCTCGGAACTTGGGCAAACCGATGATCGCGAAGGGCGCGAACAATTGCTGGTTCGTTATCGTCAGGCGGTCGCGGAAATGGTCCCAGTATCCGATCGGATGGGGGCGACGTTTGATGAATTGACCGAAAACAATCAGACGAATACGATCTCGCAAGCGGAGGAGTATGTTCAGCAAGCGACGGGGGCCATCGCGGCCAGTATCGCAGTGTTGGCAGTTGCGGTCGTGATTTCGCTGCTGATTGCATGGCTGATCACCCGCCAGGTGACCAGCGGCATCAATTCAGGCGTCGGTATTGCCAAGCGCATTGCCGATGGCGACCTGACGGTCAAAGCCGATCAGGCGTTGCTGGCGCAGAAGGACGAGGTGGGCGAGCTGG
>SKIE01000010.1 GCA_007116585.1 Wenzhouxiangella sp.
CTTCGTTGTACCAGTAGACGGAATTGTTGGGTTTGAGGATCCAGTGGTTCTCATCCGGGTAATAGATCAGGCGCGACTCAATACCCTTGGACTGCAAGGTCCGGAACAGCTCGAAGGCCTGACCCACCGGCACGCGGTAATCCAGCTGGCCGTGGATGATCAGGGCCGGGGTCTGGAAGTCGGCAGCCAGATAGTGCGGCGAGATGTCTGTGTAGATTTGCGGCTCCTCCCAGAAATGGCCGAAGCGGGTGGAGTGAACTGCAAAATCAGCAGCCATCTGCGAGTACATGTTGTAGACCGGTGCGTGGATGACCAGGGCATTGAACGGGTGCTCCTTGGCCAGAAGTACCGACGACAGGTAACCGCCATAGCTGCCGCCGCCGGCAACCATGCGCTCGCCGTCAATCCAGTCCTGCCCGGCAAACCACTCGGCAGCGGCCACCGTGTCGTTGACCGGCGCGGTCATCCAGTCGGGGTTGATGTAGTCGGTGAAATCCTGGCCCCAGCCCGGCGATCCATGAAAGTTATGCCAGGCGGTCACGTAACCCCAGGAAGCAAACGTCTGTGCGTTCCAGCGGAAATGGAAGCCGTCGGTGATCGGGCTGTGCGGCCCGCCGTGGATCAGCAGAAACAGCGGGTATTCCTGGTCCGGATCAAACCCCGGCGGATAGTGCACCCACATCTGGATATCAGCGCCGTTGTGGCCGGTGAAAGTCACTGATTCGTACGTTCCCAGGTCCACGCTGGCCAGCACCTCGTCGTTGAAGGTATCCAGCCGAGAGGCCGTGCCGGTGGCGCCATCAATGCGAACCACCCGTGGCGGATAGAGAAAACTCTGGTTGTTGCCGACCAGGGTGCCGTCGCCGGCCACGCTCAGGCCGCCGAAGTCGGTCTGGTCGGTGACGGCGCGAACGCTGCCGTCCAGATCAATGTGGAACAGACGGGTAACGCCATCATCGGCCGCCGTGCCAAAAAAGCCGCTGCCGTCGGCGGTCCAGACCAGGCCGCCGGGTGAACGGTCCCAGTCTGCGGTGACGTTGCGACGTTCCTCGCTGTCGAGTTCCATGATCCAGATGTTGACGGTATCGGCATAAAACCCGGGAATGAGCTGACTGCCCCAGGCCAGCATGCGGCCATCGGGGCTGAACATCGGGTTGCCGTCGCCGGCGGCGTTGTCTTCGGTCAGGTTGCGCGCGCTGTCTTCGCCGATGCGGCCCAGAAACAGATCAATTTCCGGATCCACCTGGTCGTCGCTGCTGTTGGAGGTAAAAGCGATATGGGTCTCGTCAGGGTGGATGTCGTAGCTGCCGCTCCCTTGGGAGGAACGCGGCAGTTCACGGCCAAAAGCCTGGGTGATGGCTTCGACCTCGCCACCGGCCGCCGGAATGCGGAAAACATGGGCCTGCCGACCCTCGTCAATCCAGTGATCCCAGTGCGAGTAAGGCAGTGCATTCCACTGGTGGGCAGAGACCCTGGAATCGCGGTCAGCCTTGATCTGCTCATCCATCTCGTCCCAGGTTTTGTCTGGCCAGACGCGGCTGATGAAATAGATGTGCTCGCCGACCCACTTCAAGGCACTCGCGCCAGTCGGTACTTCGCTCAAGCGCGTCGCCTCGCCCGGTCCGTCCATGGGCAGCAGGTAGATCTGGCCGGCTTCGTCGTCGTCCCGTCGGGCAGTAAAGGCAAGGGTCGAGCCATCGGGTGAGAAGGTTGCATTGCCGGCCGAAGCACCGGCCTTGGTCAACGGCCGCTGCACATCGCCGTCAACCGACAGCAGCCACAGCCGCGTCTCGGACTCGTCGGTGTCCGTGTCGTAACTCGTCACCGGCACCACCACGTGCCCGCCGGCCGGCGAAACCACCGGCGAACCGACCCGATCCATTTCCCACAGCACGTCGACCGAGAGCAGTCGCGTGTCCTCGGCCAGGGCCAGCATGGGAATGCACAGCAGAATCCACAAACACTTTCTCATCAGGTGTTGTCCTCTTGATTGGTTATTGTTGGGCCGACAGGCCTAATACAGCACCAGGCGATCGACGTCCATGGTATAGGCCGAGGCCGCGGTATCGTTTTCAATGTC
The DNA here is from genome assembly GCA_007116585.1 of Wenzhouxiangella sp. Next base: position 2,081 of record SKIE01000010.1, read on the forward strand.
TTCGATATTGAGCGTGCCTTCCATCCAGAAGGCGTCCCAGATATTGACCATGGGAATGGGCTCGGCCAGTCGACCGTAGATGATCTGGTTGGCCGGCGGCGGCGGCACGTGAATGCAGGCACCAAAATAAGGCACCAGGAAGAACTCCTTGAGATTGCCCCGGCCATCGGTTTCAATCGGGACCACGAATCCGGGAATTCGCGCCTCGATGCCATCGAGTTCAGGCATGGTGCGGAAGGATTGAAACGGCTCTGGCGCGCTGAACCCGCTATGGTCGATCTCTGCCGATTCTTCCAGCCAAGCATTGAATTCTTCTTCAGGCATCAACTCCAGCCATTCCAGTTCGCGCAGTTCCGCCAGCACGCTGAGCGGCAGCAGCAGACACAGCGCAAACACAAGCAGACGGGGCCAACGAATCACTTTGCTCATGGGAAAACCTGTTGCGTGTAAACCTCGGATTCTACAGACAACGCCACTCGGCAACGGTTTCAGGTCTTCACCTGCATGCCGTCGGCCAACGTACGGCGATACGCCATGAACGCCGGGACCAGCGCAATCAACAGGCCGGCGACAAAGATCAGCCCGAGCACGCCCAGCTGCCAGAGCGCTGGTGGGCTCAGGCCGATATGCAAGCCCAGATTGGCCAACAGCCAGGGCGCGGCCAGCACCTGCACGGTCACCGCCAATACCACGCCAAGCCCGATACCAGCCGCGGCGATCAGGCCGGCCTCGAACACCAGCAGGCTGGCTATCTGCCAGGGCCGGGCCCCGTTGGCGCGCAGAATGGCCATTTCACGTCGGCGCTCGCTGAGCGTGGTCAACAGCACCGTCAACATGCCCAGCAAACCGGCCAGCACCACCAGACCGGCTACAACCCGCAAGACCAGCTCGGCCAGACCAGTGATTCGCCAAAGCTGTTGCAGCGTAATGCCCGGCATGATGCCTGTCAGCGCTTCGGCGCGGTAGTCATTGACCCGCCGCTGCAAGCCAAACACCGCGGCCCGGGTATGCAGGCCGAGCAATATGGCGGTGACCGCATTGGGCCTAAGCTCATCGGCACGGGCCCGGGCCTCATCCGGATCAACCCCGGCACCGGGGCGCTGAACCCCACTCTCCCAGCCGATATGAATGGCGCGATGGGCCGGCAGGCTGATGTAGAGCTGCTGGTCGACCGGCGTGCCGGTCGGCGCCAGGATGCCGCTGATGGTGAAAGGGTGATCATCGTGGCTTTGCAGAGCCACATTCCCGGTGCCGTGCGCGAGCACGACCTGGTCGCCAATGCTGTAGTTAAGCTGGCGCGCCACTTGCGAGCCGACAACGACGTCGAACAGGTCATCGAACTTTTCACCCTGCGCCAGCACCAGAGATTCGCGATTGCCAAAGCGGTAGTGCTCAAAAAACTCAGGGCTGGTGCCCATGACGCGAAAGCCCCGGTGTGAATCACCCAGCGCCATGGGAATAGCCCACTCGACTTCGGCCAGCTCCTTGAGTTCGGTGTAGGTCTGCCATGAAATATCGTTGGTGGCATCGCCGATGCCGAACACCGAATACAGCAACAGCTGCACCGGCGCGGTGCGCGCGCCCACGATCAGGTCAACGCCCGATACCGACCGGTAAAAACCCTCACGGACCTCGGTTCTCAACTGTTCGACCAGCACCAGCAGACCAATCGACAGCGCGATGGTGCACACCGTCAGCGTGACCGCAAACCAGCGGTTGACCAGCGACCGCCAGGCCAGGCTGAGCAGGTTCATGTCGTCACCCCCGCGCGGTTGATGTCTGTCAGGTCAATCGATCGATCAAAGCGCCCGGCCAGATCGCGGTCATGGCTCACGAACAACAACGAGCTGCCGGCGGCTTCAACCTGGGCGAACAAGAGATCCAGAAAGTGCTGCCGGCGATCGCTGTCCAGCGCAGAGGTGGGCTCATCAGCCAGAATCAGCGCGGGCCGTCCGATCAGCGCCCGCGCCGCGGCAACACGCTGTTGCTGACCGACGCTGATCCGATCGGCCCGGCGCGACCACAGTTCGCGCGCCAGGCCCATGGCCTCCAGCAGCGTCTCGGCCGCTTCATTGACGTTACCGGCACGAGCGGCGCGTGCGCGCGAGAACCGACACGGCAACACGACGTTGCTTTTCAGGTCCATCCACGGCAGCAGGTTGAACTGCTGGAAAATCACGCCCAGATGCTCGGCGCGAAGCCGGTCGCGTTTGGCCCCGCGCAGCTCGGTCAATTCCTGGTCGCGGAACCGGACCTGTCCCTGCTGCGGCCGCACCAGCCCGCCAATGACCGCCAGCAGGGTAGATTTGCCGGACCCGCTGGGGCCGAACAGGAACACCTTTTCCCCTTCATCCAGGCTCAACTCATTGATTTGCAGCGTGGGCCGGGCATCGCCCGGCCAGGCAAACTGCAGCTGCTCAATATCCAGTAGCGCATTCATGGCGCGTGGAAGACTACCATCAACGCAGCGAAATGCGCTCATTGCCGGGCGCA
>SKIE01000153.1 GCA_007116585.1 Wenzhouxiangella sp.
GCAAGTACTACCGCAAGCTCAGCCGCTACTCGGCCTCGTTCGCGCTGCTGGCTGACATTGCCATGCTGACCTACGGCGGCAAGCTCAAGCAGAAAGAAAAGATCTCGGCCCGTCTTGGCGATGCGCTGAGTCAGCTCTACATCTGTTCGGCCATGCTGCGCCGGTTCGAGCAGGAGGGCCGCCCGGCAGCCGATCAGCCGATCATGGCCTGGGCGTTCCACGACGCCATTTTCCGGATCCAGAACGCGCTGGCCGGGGTGATCGACAACTATCCGTTCGCGTGGCTGAGGCCGCTGCTGCGCCTGGTCGTGTTCCCGATCGGACGCTCCGAGCGCGCGCCCAATGATCGCCTCGGCCACAAGGTTGCCGCCCTGATGCTGTCGCCGTCGGAAACGCGCGACCGTCTGACCCGCGGCATCTACAGGTCGGATAGGACCGGCTTCCCGATCGGCGTGATGGAAACCCTGCTGCCCCAGGTCATCGCCGCCGAGCCGCTCGAGCGCAAGGTCCTCAAGGCGCTGCGCGGCGGTGAGATCGCCGGGCGCACCTACGAGGAACAGATCGCCCAAGCCCTTGAGCACAAGATCATCACCGACCAGGAACACGCTCTGTTGCTGGATGTACGCAAGCGCAGCCTGGAGATTGTTGCGGTGGATGATTTCGACCACGAGGAACTGCAGGCCGGTCTGACCCCCAGCGGTGAGGCAGCCAGAAGCGAACAACGCCAGGCGGCCTGAGCTATACTCCTTCACAGTCGGCGCTGGTCCCTCCAGCGCCGGCATTCGTGTACAGGTGCTTTGGCCCAGTGGGCCAGGTGAAACGGGAAACCGGTGAGCAATCCGGTACTGCCCCCGCAACTGTGATCGGCGTCGGTGCGCAAGCACTGACGTGCCCGGCGTAAACCACTCTGGCGATTGATGCCAGGGGAAGGGCCGGGCCCGGAACGTGGACAGCGGCGCTGTCGACGGCCGGGCGAAAGTCAGGAGACCGGCCTGTACGTTCATGACCATCACTCAGGTTGCGGCGGGCGACCAGGGGAGAATGTATCGGCTCGTCGTGTGCCACCAGGTGCCGGCGGCGTCTCCTTGGCTTCCTGTCGCATCCGGAATGATCTGCGCGGGTGCGCGCGAGGAGCCTCACAACATGTCCCAACCGAACCATCTCGGCCTGTCCCTGGCCGCAGGCTGCATCACCCTTCTATTGTCCAGCCCGACTGTCGCGGCCGCAGACGCCGACGACACCATCATCGTTACCGCCACGCGTTCAGCCCAGGCTCTGGATCAGGCGCTGGCAAGAACCAGCGTCATCACGCGGTCCGAAATCGAACTGAGCCAGGCACCCGATCTGCTGGAGCTGCTGCGTCAGCAGGCCGGTGTTGACGTCACCCGCACCGGCGGGCCAGGCGGTCAGACCAGCCTGTTCATGCGCGGCTCGAATTCCAACCACGTGCTGGTATTGATCGACGGCGTGCGCGTCGCGGCGGCCGGCACCGGCGCGTTTGCCTGGGAGCTGATAGACCCGGGCATCATTGAGCGCATTGAAATCGTGCGCGGCCCACGCGCGGCCCGATGGGGTTCCGACGCCATCGGCGGCGTCATCCAGATCTTTACCCGTCAGCCGGAAGGCCCGCAGTTCCGCGCCGGCTACGGCCGCTACCGCGATCGAAGCCTGCAGGCCGGGATTGGTGGCGGGCAGGCCGGCTTGAGCCTGGCGGCCAGAAAAGTCGGCGGATTTTCAGCCCAGAACGAGCGCGGCTTTGCCTTTGACCCGGACGACGACGGGGTGGAACTGCTCAGCGCCGCGGCCGGCGGCTCGCAGCCGCTGGGCGGCGGCCAGTTCAGCTGGTCAACCCGCATCAGCGACGGCGAAATCGAGTTTGATCAGGGGGTGTCGGATGTCACCAACTATTCGGCGCGCCTGGCCTACGAGCACGCGGCCGACAGCGGCTGGCGCTGGTCGATCGACAGCGCGCTCTACCGCGACCAGCTCGCTACCCTGACCCCGTTCGGCCGCAGCGAAAACAACACCCGCCGCGTCCAGGCCGGCCTGCAGGCCGAACGCGAACTGGCTCCCGGCAGTTACTGGCTGATGGGGGTCGACGCGTGGCAGGAGTCCGGCGTTGAGCGCGGCAGCTGGTCGGATTCACGCCATAACGTGGGCGCCTGGACCGGCCTGGACGGCCGCCAAGGCCGCTTCGATTACGAGTTCAGCCTGCGCGCCGACCGCGACGAGCTGTTCGGCAGCGCGCTGACCGGCAACCTGGCCGGCGGCTGGCGCCCGGCCGATGACTGGCGCGTGTTTGCCTCGGCCGGCCGCGCTTTCCGCGCCCCGAACTTCAGCCAGCTGTTTTCGCCGGGCTTTGCCGGTCAGTTCGCAGGCAACTCTGATCTTGACCCGGAAACGTCCGTCTCCCTTGAACTGGGCGCCGACTGGCGCCTGCGCCCCGGCGTCAGCCTTGAGGCCAGCGTGTTCCAGACGCGCATCGACGACCTGATCGACTTCGCCGGCGCCGACTTCCAGGCCATCAACGTGCGCCGGGCCCGAATCCAGGGGGCCGAACTGGCCTACCGACTGACCGCGGACGAATGGCGCGCGCAGGCGCATCTGACCTGGCAGGAAGCCGAAGACCGAGATACCAGCCTGGCCCTGCTCAGGCGGCCGGAGGAAAAAGCGGGGTTGAGCGTCGATCGCCTGTTTGCCGGCGGCCACTGGCTGGGCGTGGAGTTGCTGTACGTGGGCGAGCGCGTTGACGTTGGCCAGGTCGCGTTGCCCTCACACGTGCTGATCGGCCTGCGCGGCGGCTGGGAAATCAACCCATCAATGCGCCTGGAGGGCCGCCTGGAAAATCTGGCCGACCGTTTCTATGAACCGGCTGTCGGCTTCAACGCGGCCGGGCGCTCGCTGTTCGTGGCGCTGAACTTCCAGCGCTAGTGGGCCACTAGCAGACCGGGATCAAAACATCCCGGTCTCGAGCCTGGCCTCTTCTGACATCATGGCCTGGCTCCAGGGCGGATCAAAGGTCAGGGCGACATTGACTTTCTCGATCGTCGGGACCAGTTCGATACGGTCGCGGACATCCGCGACCAGAATATCGCCCATGCCGCAGCCCGGCGCGGTCAGGGTCATGGCCACGTCGACCTGGCGCTTGCCCGGCTCGATGGCGAGCAGGTTGCACTCGTAAATCAACCCGAGGTCAACGATATTGATCGGGATTTCGGGATCGAAAATCGTGCGCAGCTGCGCCCAGACCAGATCTTCGACGTCCTTGTCGCTGGCATCGTCCGGCAGTGACGGCCGCGGCGGCGGCTCCTTGCCGATGGCATCGGCATCATCGCCGGCCAAGCGAAACAGGCGCCCGTCCACGTAAATGGTAAAGCTGCCGCCAAGGGACTGGGTGATATACCCGGTGGTGCCGCTGGGCAGTTCCACCGGCATGCCGTCCGGCACCAGCACGGCCTCGCAGTCGCGCTCGAAACGAACCGGCGTGTAGGAATTGCTGAACATGGTTTCGCCTCGACCCGTAAAACAGGATTGAATTGGTCCCTATTATAACGGGCCGCGTGGCCGGGCAATCAAGCCCGCCCCGCTCGTGCACGCCGCCCCTACTCCAGACCCAGCGCGCGCTCCGATGCCTGCCGTGTCAGCGGGTGATAGCCCGGCCGGGCGCGCTCATATGCCTCGATCGCCCAGTCCCGACCCCAGTCGCTGGCGGCCAGCGCGGCATACAGAGGCCGGGTGAACTTGTTGCGACCGACTTCCAGCAGGAATGTCTCCAGCCGCGCCACGCCCGGCTCGTATTCCGCCTCGATCGAGCGCATCAGCCATAAAAACAGGATTTCGTGATTCTGTTCACCGACCAGGTCGAAACGCTCATCCATGGCCGCCATGCGATCGGCGTCAAGCTGCCCCTCCAGACCGGACAGGAAGTGCAGCCACTGGTAGACCGACCAGTCATCTTCCGGCAGGGCATCCAGCTCCTGCTCACCACCCAGCCACTGCTCACGCCAGGCGTCAACCAGCTCGAAAGCATCGGACCGGGGCTCGATTTCAGCCGCCGTGGCCGGCAGCCCGGGCTCATACAGCCACTGATCAATCTCGGCCATACTCAGCTGGTCGCTATGCGCCTGCACCAGATGCTCCTCGGCATAGGCGCGGAAATCCTCGCTGGTGATGGACTGGAACGCAAAGTGATCGAAGTAGGCGCGCAGGAAGTCATCGAAGGCTTCGCGGCCGACGCGATGGTCCACCCAGTCCAGAAAAAACCGCCCCATGTCATAGGGCACACGCATGAAGGCCTGTTCGGGGTCGCGGTCCGACAGGTCCCGCACCAGCTGCTGATCGCGCTCATCGGCGCTGTCCAGCGTCTCCATCAAACCATCCCAGGACAGCCGCGCGAGCTGGTCACGCACTTCGCGACCGTACAGAGCCTCCATGATGCGGGCCTCGAAATACACCGTGAAGCCCTCGTTCAGCCACAGGTCGCGCCAGGCCGCGTTGGTGACCAGGTTGCCTGACCAGGAGTGGGCCAGTTCATGCGCGACCAGCGC
>SKIE01000168.1 GCA_007116585.1 Wenzhouxiangella sp.
CAGCGCCCGTCGGGCCATAACTTGAACCAGCGCGCTTTGGGGCCGGTCGGGTCGAGGGTGAATCGCTGCATGCCGGGCTGGCTGTTGGCCACTGTCGAGGGTGCTGACAAACAGGCAATGCCTTTGTGCAGACCGCTGAAGGCCTGATGAACATGGCCGAAGCCCACCGCTTTGACGGTCTCGGGCGGCAGCCGCTGCCACAGCTGGTCCGGTGCCGTCAGCGGATATTTGTCGATCCACGGGGAGCCCACCGGCAGCGGCTGGTGGTGAACGAAGACCAGGGCTGGCTGGTCGGTTCGAAGCAGGTCCAGCGGGGCCAGGCGCTGATCATCGAGATGACCCTCAGGCCGGTTTGGGCGCGCCGAATCCAGCAGCAGGATCTGCCAGCCGCCCCAGTCCAGTCGCGGCCCGGCGCTGAAGCCGAACTCATCAAAAACTCGGGCCATGCACGGTCGATCATCGTGATTGCCGGGGATCCAGGCCGTTTGGGGGGCCAGCGTTTTCACCGCCTCGGCCGCGCGGCGATAAGCCTGAGCCGAGCCGTCTTCCGCCACATCGCCGCTCAACACCACGCCGTCAGGCGCGAACACGCGACAGGCCGGCAGCAGGCTTTGTAGATTGGCATCGGCATTCTGGCCGCGGTAGACCGCGTTCGGATCAGCCGACAGGTGGCAGTCCGACAGCTGCAGCAAGGTAAAGGGTTGAGTCATTTGTGGTCAGGGCTTGATCAAAACGCAAGTGTCGCAAAATCGCGCATCGATCGGGGCGAAGGCATAATCAAGCCAGACGCAGCATTGGGAAACAGCAATCATGAATATCTCGACACCTGATCTTTGCGACGCCCATTCCGACAAGGTCCAGGTCGTTACGGGCCTGCACTGGCACAGCTATGGCGGCGTACACGCTTTTGCCGGCCCGATGGAAACGGTCAAATGTTTTGAGGACAACTCCCGTGTCAAGGAGATACTGGCGCAGCCGAGCCGTGGCAAGGTGCTGGTAGTTGACGGCGGGGGCTCTCTGCGACATGCCTTGATCGGCGACCAGATCGCAGCCAACGCTACCGAAAACGGCTGGGTCGGCATTGTTATTCATGGCGCCTGCCGCGATGTCGACGTGCTGCCTGGCATCGATTTCGGGGTGATAGCGCTGGGCTCGGTGCCGCTGAAAAGCGTGCGCCGCGGTGAAGGTCAGACCGGCCTGCCGGTGTCTTTCGGCCGGGTGGTATTCCGACCAGGCGAATGGGTGTATGCCGACGCCAACGGCATCATCACCGCACCGGAAGCTCTGAAATAAGCCGGCCGATCAGTCCCGACCTGGCGGAATGTCCTGCTGGGCTTTGTCCTGACGCCGCGGCCGGCTGAAACGCCGGATGACCAGAATCAGCATCAAAGCAAATGCCCCAAGCAGAATCGGCCCGATCCAGACTTCCAGACCCGACTCGGCCGGATTCAGCGCGGCAGCCGGCGACGAGCCGTCCGGGTCCATGTAGCCTGCCGCATCTTCGGCATCCGGCGCTGGCTCATTGGCCGCAGCAATGCGCGATACCCATGTCGTGATCAGCGCCACTGTCAGCCATGCAATCCGTTTCATGTTTCTCCTTCTTTCTACGAGTTGGTGTTGATCCTATCAACTCGGCGACAAAACCAACTGAAGGGAGGCGGTCGGACGCATCAAGCACTGTGCTATGTTTTGCGCTCACCCGTTATTGAATCGAGGCTCTCTCCGTGATTCGTAGAACGTTTGGAAAGTCGCTGATCGCCCTGTTTTTCGCTATCGCCCTGCTGCCATTGGCCAGCGCTCAGGCGGCCACTGGCCTGATTTCCAGCCAGGAAGCGCTGGCGCTGGAGCGCTCCGGCTCGATGAGCGAGGTCCAGGCCTGGCTGCAGCGCGACGATGTTGCCGCAGAGCTGGTCGCCATGGGCGTAAGCCCGGCCCTGGCTCAGGCCCGCGTGGCGTCCTTGAGCCCGGAAGAGATTGACGCCATGGCACATCGGCTTGACGAAATGCCTGCTGGCGCCGGCGTGATCGAAGTGTTGGGTATTACTTTTCTGGTGCTGATTGTGCTGGACCTGATCGGCGTCATCAACGTCTTTGGCATCGGCCGCTAAGTTTTCAAAACCCCGGTTGCGATGTCCCTTGCGCTGGAGCGGCTAGCCGCTCCAGCGAGCCTGATCCTGCTGCTGGTTCTTGCTGGCTGCGCCACGCTGCGCGCACCGGACCGGGAGGCGCTCGACGCTTTCCCTCAGGCCGTGCAGATCGAGGCCGTTCCTTTTTATCCCCAAACCGAACTGCACTGCGGCCCGGCCGCGTTAGCCACCGTGCTCGACCACGCCGGTGTTGCGGTGGAATATGCCCAACTGGTTGACCGGATCTACCTGCCCGAGCGGGGCGGCACGCTGCAGGTCGAACTGCTGGGCGCTGCCCGGAACAGCAACCGCATTCCCTGGGTGCTGGGCCCCGAGTTGTCTGAATTGCTGGAAGAAGTACAGGCCGGCCGGCCAGTGCTGGTGCTGGAAAACCAGGGTTTGCGCCGCGTCCCGTATTGGCACTACGCAGTGGTAATTGGATTTGATCCACAGCAGCGCGAAGTCATCCAGCACTCGGGCACGGAGGAGACACTGCATCGCCCGCTGCGGCGCTGGCTGCGCGAATGGTCGCTGGCCGGGCGCTGGGCGATGGTGACCTTGCCGCCCGATGCGTTGCCGGTGACACCGGAGCGCGAACGCTGGCTGCAGACGCTGGCCGATTTTGAAGCCGTGGCCGACCCGGACTCGGTCCTGGTCGCCTGGCAAACTGCAGCCGAACGTTGGCCCGAAGAAGCCACGATCTGGCTGGGTCAAGGCAACAGCTATTATCGACTCGAACAGACCGAGGAAGCGCTGGCGGCATTCGAACAAGCGCTGGCGCAAAACCCCGAGCACGCCGCGGCCGCCTACAATCGGGCTGCGCTGCTTCTGGAACTGGACCGGCCCTGCGCGGCCAACGCCCAGTTCCGAACCCTGCTTGAGCACCCCGAGTTGGGTGAACGCGCACGGCAGTCTGCGCGCATAGCAGAAAAAGCCTGTCAACCTGGGGCCAACGCTTGGTAGGCCCATGTCCATTCTGCCGTATCGCCTCGGCCTGCCAGCCTGGGGATTTGCCGGCTGGCGAGGGCCGTACTTCCGCAGCAGCGAGCCGGCACTTGCCGAGTATGCCCGGGTATTCAATACCGTTGAGGGCAACACCAGCTTCTACCGGGTGCCGGAACCCGACACCGTCTCGCGCTGGCGCGCGGCCGTCGATGGCACCGATTTCCAGTTCTGCTGGAAACTGCCGCGCGAGGTCACGCATGGCCCAGCGCCCGATCTCGACCTGCTCGAAGTGTTCTTGCAGCGCATCGCACCGCTCGGCGAGCACAATGGGCCGCTGCTGGTGCAATTTTCCGAGCGCACCGGGCCGCACGAACTGGACCTGGTCAGCCGAATTCTGGAACGTTTGCCGAATGTTCGGCGCCATGTACTGGAAGTCCGTCACCCGGCCTTCTTCGACCAAGCCGAGTTGTTAACTGGATTGATCGAGCAGTTCAATCTGGGCCGGGTCTGCATGGATACCCGGCCGCTGTATCAGGGCGACCTGGATCATCCGGAAGTCCAGCGTGCCCGCCACGAAAAGCCGCGGGTGCCGGTGCTGCCGGCGCTTGAAAACGGGCTGGAGTTCATTCGCCTGGTGCTGCATCCGGATGGTCACAGCAACCTGCCCTGGATTGCATCAGCCGCGCGACGGGCCGCCGACGCCGTGGCGCGCGACGATCAGGTCTATGTCCTGATCCACTGCCCCAACAACCAGCATTGTCCGGAGCTGGCGCTGGCTTTTCACGACGAACTGGGGCGGAGGCTCAACCGGCCGGACTGGCCACCGCTGCCGCCGTGGCCCAGCGCGCCGCCCGTGGATCAACCCTCGCTGTTCTGAAAAACCGCGGCTGGTGAGCCACTAATCGGACACCGAGAAACAGCCCGCCACCGGCGGCCAGCCCTCGGCGCGGATCTGCTCGAACTCGCGCCAGAAGCGATCATCAATGGCGCGCAGGCTGGCCGGGGTATCGTCACGTCTATAGCGGCTCAAGTGCGACGGCCCCCCGTTGTAGGCTGCATAAGTTGCCCGAGCCAGGTTATCGGCCCCGCCCGGGTGTTCATGCTCACCGCGCCGAATCGCGTAGTCGACCATGTAGTGCTCAAGAATGCCGATGCCGGCAGCGATGTTGTATTCCAGTTCGGCTTCGAGACGGTTGACGTCATACATGCCACGCCAGACCCGGCCCATGATCTGCATCATGCCGATCGCACCGACCGACGAGCGGATGACTCGCGGCTGGTCCGCCGGGCCAACGTAGTGGCGCCAGCAGGACTCCCGCCAGGCCGTGGCCCGCACCAGAGGATGGAAGAGTTGGCGATGCTCGGCCGGAATACGGCTGCCGCCGTCCATGTGCTCGCGGTAGATCTCGTCGAGGAGCTGGGCGACGAGGTTCAGGTAGTCGTCAAGGTTGGCCGGGCGCGCGACCACGCCGCGC
>SKIE01000219.1 GCA_007116585.1 Wenzhouxiangella sp.
AGCGAGCAGGCGCGTCAGCGACACGCCAATTCGGTGCTGGTCGGGCGCATTCTGATGGGGGTGTCGCTTGTAGCGGTGATTGTCCTGATCTTTCTGCTGGTGGCGGTACTGCGCTCGCTTGCCGCCAGTCTCCGGCACTCGGTGGCCTCGGCGGTGGAAGTGGCCGATCGGATTGCTTCCGGCGAGCTGGGGCATGACATCAGGATCGACGATCAGAACGAACTGGGGGAGCTGCTGCACCGACTGGCCGATATGGACCGCCATATCGCCGGTATCGTGGCCGAGATTCTCGAGGCATCTATGTCGGTTCGAACCGGTGCGGGCGAGATCTCACAGGGCAACGAGGACCTCGCCCAGCGCACCCAGGAGCAGGCCTCGTCGCTGGAAGAAACCGCCTCGACCATGGAGGAGATGACGGCCTCGGTCAAGCAGAATGCCGATAACGCCAGTCAGGCCAACCAGCTTGCCAAGGGTGCGCGCGACAAGGCCGAAGCCGGCGGAGACGTGGTCCGCCGCACGATCGAAGCGATGCAGGGCATCAGCGACAGTAGTGAACAGATTTCGGCCATTATCGGCACCATTGACGAGATCGCGTTCCAGACCAATCTGCTCGCGCTCAATGCGGCGGTGGAGGCTGCTCGCGCCGGTGAGCAGGGTCGGGGCTTCTCGGTGGTGGCGGCCGAGGTTCGGAGTCTGGCTCAGCGCAGTGCCGCGGCCGCCAAGGAGATCAAGGGCCTGATCACCGACAGCGTGCATCGGGTCGAGACGGGCAGCGAACTGGTCGACGAGTCAGGCAAGACGCTGGAAGACATTGTCGCGAGCGTCAAGCAGGTGGCCGAAATCGTGGCCGAGATTTCCGCGGCCAGCTACGAACAGTCGGCCGGCATCGAGGAAGTCAACCGCGCGGTCTCGCAGATGGATGAAGTGACCCAGCGCAATGCCGCGCTGGTCGAGCAGGCCGCCGCCGCCTCGCGCGCGCTTGAAGAGCAGGCGCTGCAGATGACGGAAAAAATTTCTTATTTCCGCATCCAGGGCAGCAGTCCGGCGGCAGCCGCGCCGAGGTCAGCAACACCGGCTCGCTCGACGTCGGCCAGTGAGCCCAGCCGCAAGGCGGCCCCGGCCGAGGAGTCCGAAGCGGTCTGGGAGGAGTTCTGAACTCTTGATCAGGTCGCAAGGACCGCGGTCGGGCGCGGGGCGAGAGGAACTGGCCGCCGCTGAGTTTGATTACATCCGTCGGCTGATCCACGACTATGCCGGCATCGTGATCGGCGACAACAAGCGCTCCATGGTCCAGGGGCGCATCAACCGGCGCATGCGCGAACTCGGTATCCGTGACGTCGGCGAGTATCTGGACTACATTCGCGCTGCCCCGGAAGTCGAGCGCGACGGGCTGGCGTCGGCGCTGACCACCAACGTTACCTCGTTTTTCCGCGAAAACCATCACTTTGAGTACCTGAAAGAGCAGTTTCTGCCCGGTATTCGCGGCCGGGGGCTGCGGCGCCTGCGCGCCTGGTCGGCGGGGTGTTCCAGCGGCGAGGAAGCGTATTCCATCGCGATCACCCTGCTTGAGGGGATGGCTGACCAGCCGGGTTGGGATATCGGCGTGCTGGCGACCGACCTGGACTTCAACATGATCCGCTTTGCCCGCGAGGGCATTTATCCGCTGGACCGCGTCGAGCGTCTGCCGCCCGAACAACTCAAGCGCTGGTTCCTGCGCGGGGGCGGCAGTCAGGCGGGCAAGGTGCGGGTGCGGCCGGAACTGAAGCGGGTGGTCAAGGTCATGCCGCTGAATCTGCTCGAAGAGTGGCCCATGAGCGGGCCGTTCGACGTGATATTCTGCAGAAATGTGTTCATTTATTTTGACCGCGATGTCAAGGCCAGAATCGTTGACGGGTACGCTGAACTGTTGCCGGCCGACGGCCTGTTGTTCATCGGACATTCTGAAAGCCTGCACGGGCTGACCGATCGTTTCGAGTTGATCGGCAATACCGTCTACAGGAAGATTCGATGAGCGCACGCGGCAGGGAAACGTTCCGACAGGTTGGCGATGTCTCTGATTTCGTCGATGCTGTTACCGGCGAGCGGCTGACACGGGTGCTCATTGGCGGTGGTTTTGCATCGTCTGAACCCCGTCGCCTGCTGACCTTGCTCGGCTCCTGTGTGGCCGTGTGTCTGTTTGATCCGGTGGCGGGTGTCGGCGGGATGACCCATTTCATGCTCCCGCGCGGCGGCGAACGGGAGCCGCCGGCTGATGACGCCCGCTTTGCAGCCGACGCGCTGCCGTGGCTGGAGTATTCGGTGGTTGAACTGGGCGCGCGCCGGGAACGACTGCGCGCCAAGGTGTTCGGCGGCGGTGCGGCCATGGGTATGCAAAACCGCATCGGTGACGAGAATATCGAGTTTGCCCGCCAATTTCTTGAAGGCAGAGCGATGCCGGTTGTGGCTGAGGAGGTTGGCAAGCGGGTGTCCCGCCAGATCCGCTTTGATACCGGTACAGGCCGGGCATTCGTGCGCTACGTTGATGCGGGCGACGGTCAGGCCCTGCTGCGGCGCGAGCAGGCGGCACGATCCGGCGCGGTGGCGGGCAGGGAACGTCTGCAGGAGACCTGAGGGTAAGAAAGCATGGTTCGAGTTCTGATTGTTGACGATTCAGCGCTGGTGCGCACGATTCTGACCCGGGTGCTCGACAGCGACCCTGAGATCGAGGTGGTGGGCACAGCACCTGATCCCTTTGTCGCGCGCGACAAGATCAAGCAGCTCAATCCGGACGTCATCACGCTGGATATCGAGATGCCGCGCATGGATGGCATCACGTTTCTGCAGAACCTGATGCGTTTGCGGCCCATGCCGGTGGTCATGGTGTCCACTCTGACGCAACATGGCGCTGACGCAACCTTGAAAGCCCTGGCGCTGGGTGCGGTGGATTATGTCGGCAAACCGCAGGCCGATATCGGCGAAAAGCTCGGCGATTATGCCCAGGAGTTGATTGAAAAGGTCAAGTCGGCGGCAAGCTCGCGCCCACGCACGCTGCGCACGCAACCCGCGCCGCGCATCGAGCGTTTCAGTAGTTCCACCCGACGCCTGGTCTTGATCGGCGCCTCGACAGGTGGCACGCAGGCGGTGCGGGAAATTCTGGAAGTCTTGCCCGCCTCTTCACCGCCGATCGTGATTGCCCAGCATATTCCCGCCTCTTTCAGCCGCCCGTTTGCCGAGCGCCTCGACCGCCATTCGGCGTTGACGGTGCGCGAGGCCGAAGACGGGCTGCGGATTCAGCCCGGCCACGCCTACATCGCGCCGGGTGATCGGCATCTGGGTGTCGGGCGATCCGGTCTGGAGTGGGTCTGTCAGGTGCACGACGGCAAGCGGGTCAATCGCCATCGGCCCAGCGTTGATGTGCTGTTTCTGACCGCTGCCCGCCATGTCGGCAAGAACGCCGTTGGTGTGCTGCTGACCGGCATGGGCGATGACGGCGCGCGAGGGCTCAAGGCCTTGCACGATGCCGGTGCCGAAACCCTGGTGCAGGATGAGGCCACCAGCGTGGTCTGGGGAATGCCGGGGGCAGCGGTCCGGCTTGGTGCCAGCGACCGCATCGTGCCGCTGGGAGAATTGGCCCAGGCGCTGCTCGCCGCGGCCGGCGCCGAGGCATCCGCCTGACCGTCTGGCATCGGGCTTGCAGGCCCTTCCCGAGAGCCGCAGAAGACGAGGAATTGAGTTACTATGGGTGAGACAAAGGAGGGTGTAAACGTGATGCAGGCCAGCCAGGCCAGCCCGATCAAGGAGGCGCAGGCACAGGGGCGCAGCATGCTGCTGGTCGTCTTCGCGCCCGTTTTGATCGCGATGGCAGGGTTGTGGGCACTGGCCGGTTTCAGCCTGATCAGCGCGGTTGTGGGTGCAGCAGCGGTTGCCGTTGCAGCACTGGGTGCCTGGTGGTTGCACCGTCGGCAGATCGATCATGCCAATGCCGAAGTGGAGGCACTGGAGGCGGCTTCACCGGACGGTGGCCTGGAACATTTGGTGGGCGAATCTCTCCCGATCTGGTCGCGCCATATCGATCACTCGAACCGGTATGTCGAGGACTCTGTTTCCGGGCTGATGCAGCAGTTCAGCTACCTTATCGACAGCCTCAATCAGTCGGTCTCGGCCTCTTCGGAAACGGATGGCAGTGACCACGTGATTGGCACCATCAACAGCAGCCAGACCGATCTGAGCAATGCCGTCAGCGCGCTGCGCCAGACGCAGCAGAGCCGTCAGCAGATGCTCGAAGAACTGCGGCAGCTCAAGACCTTTACCTCGGAACTGCAGGACATGGCGGCTGAAGTGGTGTCGATTGCTGATCACACCAACCTGCTGGCGCTCAACGCCGGCATCGAATCCGCCCGGGCCGGCGAGGCCGGCAAGGGTTTTTCGGTGGTTGCGACGGAAATTCGCGGTCTGTCCCTGCGCTCGCGCGAGACGGCGACGCAAATGACCGACAAGGTGACGTCCATTCGCAAGTCCATCGAATCAACGGTTGATACGGCGGAAACCGCGCTGAGCCGCTCCAGC
>SKIE01000022.1 GCA_007116585.1 Wenzhouxiangella sp.
AACAGGGCCTCTCTTGCCTCAAATTCGCGCTGGCGTCTTTCGCGTGTACCCATGGGCGTTCCTGCGGCTGAAAAAGCGAGCGTAGGGAAAATTTCTGAACGCAGTTCAACAAATGAAATGTATCCAAGATGTGAACCCGACCTGAGACGCCCGCTCTGACGCCCCAATCACGTGAAATCATTAACATCTTCATCAGATCAAACAGGAGAGAACTGATGCAAAAGTTGTCTGCGGTTGTATTGGCTGGATTGTTTGCCGTGCTGGTCGGTCTGGGGCTGTCTGCTTCGCCCGTGACCGCCAAACCAGGCTGGTCAATGGAAAATCACCCGGTGCTTGGCCTGAGCGATGAGCAGCGCGATTACATCTCGGATCTGCGGGCGGCGTATCGTGATCGCATCCGCGACCTTGACTGGTCAGTGACTGAAGACGGTCATCCTTCCGAGACCTTGCGCGAAGCACGTGAACTGCGCAGCGCACTGCGGGCGGAAATTCAGGAGGTGCTCACCGACGAGCAGCGTGAAGCCATGAAGCGCGCGCGCTCAGCATGTCCGCACAGCGGCAAGGGCTCGCCGGCACCGGTTCGAGTCGAACGGTCTTCCGGCACGCTATACCTGTAAAGCCCCGCCAGAGCGGGCTTTCACTGATCACTACAGAAAGGCCGGCAGCATCGCTGTCGGCCTTTTTCCGTTCTGATAGAGTTTGGAAAGTTTGACTGTGTCCCAACCCTGCACTGACCCGATATGCATCTGAATCTTGCCGTTGACAACCTGCACTGCGCGGGCTGTGTTCGTCGCCTGGAGCGCGCCCTGGAAGACACGCAAGCCAGCGATATCAGCGTTGATCTGGCCGGCAAGCGGGTTGATCTGGAGTGGCCTGCCGAGGACAAGGTGCCGGCGCTGGTCAACCATCTCAAGCAGGCCGGCTTCCCCGTGCACCTCGACGATATCGTGCTGGGCATCGATGGCATGCACTGCGCGTCCTGCGTCGGGCGCGTGGAGAAGGCGCTGAGCCAGTTGCCCGGCGTTGTCGATGCCGCTGTGAACCTGGCCCGTTCGGAAGCGCAGGTGAGCTTTGTCCCCGGACTGGTGTCGGCTCAGGACCTTGAGCGGGCGGTCAAACGGGCGGGCTACGCGGCCGAGCTGCCGGATGTCGATGCCGATGACACCCGCGAAGACCGACGCAGCCTGGAGCTGCAAAGCCTTCGGCGCCGGTTTCTGCTCGCCCTCGGTCTGACGATTCCGGTGTTCATCCTCGAGATGGGCGGGCATTTCATCCCGGCGCTGCACCACTGGATTCACGCCACCCTGGGCACCTTTGAGCTGCACGTGCTGCTGTTCATCCTGACCAGCATCGTGTTGTTCGGACCCGGCCTGATGTTTTTCCGCATCGGCTTGCCCAACCTGCTGCGTGGTCATCCAGACATGAATTCACTGGTGGCGCTGGGCACCGGGGCGGCCTGGGCCTATTCGGTTGTTGCCACTTTCGCCCCCGGCGTGATGCCCGAGGGCACGGCTCAGGTGTATTACGAACCGGCAGCGGTCATCGTGACGCTGATCCTGCTGGGACGAATGCTGGAGGCACGGGCCAAGAGCCGAACCGGGGCTGCCATTGAACGCCTGATCGGACTCAGTCCGAAAACGGCGCGCGTCGAGCGCGACGGCGAGGTGGTCGAGATTTCGCTGGCCGAAGTCGAGCGCGGTGATCGCATTCGTATTCGCCCGGGCGAAACCGTGCCCGTCGACGGACAGGTGCTGGAGGGCAGTTCGCGTATCGATGAGTCCATGCTGACCGGTGAGCCGGCGCCGGTGCGCCGGACCAGCGGGGACCGGGTCATCGGCGGGACGATCAATCAGCAGGGATCGCTGGTGGTCGAAGCCACCGATCTGGGCGCCGACGCGGTGCTCAGCCAGATCGTGCGCATGGTGCAAAAAGCGCAGGGCGCCAAGCTGCCGATCCAGGCGCTGGTCGACCGGGTCACGGCCTGGTTCGTGCCTGCGGTGATGACCGTGGCCGCGGTCACGGCGATTGTCTGGCTTCTGTTCGGGCCTGCACCGGCTTTGAGCTTTGCCCTGGTCAACGCCGTCGCCGTGCTGATTATCGCCTGTCCCTGCGCGATGGGTCTGGCCACGCCGACCTCGATCATGGTCGGCACCGGCCGCGGTGCCGAGGCGGGCGTGCTGTTTCGCGGTGGCGATGCGCTGCAGCAGCTGCGCTCGGTAAAAGTGGTCGCATTCGACAAGACCGGCACCCTGACGCGCGGTCAACCCGCGCTCACTGACCTGATCCCGCTGGGTGAGTACCAGGAAGAACAATTGCTGGCTCTGGTAGGTTCGGCTGAACAGGAGTCCGAGCACCCGTTGGCCAGAGCAGTTCTGGACGCCGCCAAAGCGCGCGACACAAAGCTCATGCCGGCCGAAGACTTTGAGTCAAGCTCAGGCCACGGCATCCGGGCGCGGGTAGATGGGCGTGAAGTCGTTATTGGCACGGCCCGGTGGCTGTCGGAGGCGGGAGTGGCGCTGGAGGATGCGGAGCGACAGCTGGCCGAACTCTCAGCCAAGGCCAGAACGCCGGTCCTGATTGCCATAGACGGCAAGCTGGCGGGCCTGCTTGGCATTGCCGACCCCATCAAGGAAGAAAGCAAGGACACCATCGCGGCGCTTCAGTCCATGGGACTGAAAGTGGCCATGATCAGCGGCGACCGTCGCGAAACGGCCGAAGCCATTGCCGGCGAGCTGGGGATCGACAGCGTGATGGCCGAGGTTCTGCCCGAGGGCAAGGTTGAAGCGGTTCAGAAGCTGCGCCAGACGCATGGGCAGATTGCTTTCGTCGGCGACGGCATCAATGACGCGCCGGCACTGGCCGAGTCTGACGTCGGGGTCGCCATCGGTACCGGAACCGATGTGGCCATTGAATCAGCCGATGTGGTGCTGATGTCGGGCAACCTGGAAAAGGTGACCACCGCAATTGGTCTGTCGCGCCTCACGCTGCGCAATATCCGCCAGAACCTGTTCTGGGCTTTTGCTTACAACACGGCGCTGATCCCGGTGGCCGCCGGGGTGCTCTACCCGGCTTTCGGGCTTTTGCTCTCGCCCATGCTGGCCGCCGTGGCCATGGCGGCTTCCAGCCTGTTCGTGGTCGGCAATGCTCTGCGCCTGAAGCGAGTGCGGCTGCAGCCGACCGGCTGAATGCTGCATGGGGCCGATACGCGGCGGATCAGGCCGCGGGCGCTGTCTCAAGCTGCATGGCGTGCCCGACCGGCGGTGCGGAACAGGTCCGTGGTGATTCGCCAGCCGGCAAGCTGCGCCAACCGCGCCAGGTCGCACGAATACTTTCGCTGCCAGTTGGGTTGTTCCGCACCGGTACCAGGCTGATTGGCCGGCTGGTATTCGGCCAGCACATCTTCCAGCTGGACCAGAACCAGGGCACAGGGTGTGGCCGCAAGAAAGCCGTGGACTGCGGCAATGCGGGCGTCCAGATCATGCGAACCCGGTGAAACACCAGCATCCGCCAGGGCGGCGTCGAGCAACTCCATTTCACCGGCATCATCTGCCAACCGCGAATCCACTGTCATCCAGGCCGCCAGGGGCGCCAGATCGTGAGTCCCTGCGCAGGCGCACGCCAGCGATGGATAGGTGTCGGGCCGCGCAAACAAGCCGTTGGAGTAACGCTCGAAACGCAGCACGCGCGTTGAGAGAATCGAACAGTCCTCAAGCCGCTTTGAAAACCCGGCTGGAACCGTGCCGAGATCTTCTCCGATCACCAGGCAGCCCGACTGGCGGCTGCACTCGGCCAGCACGTCCAGCAGCGCTTCCCGCGGGTAGCGCACGTAGGCACCGTCTCGCCCGGTCAGACCCCTCGGCACCCAGAACTGGCGTTCCAGTCCGATCACATGGTCCACGCGCAGACCGCCGACGTCCCGCATATTGGCCATCAGCAATGCCCGCCAGGGTTCATGGTCGCGGGTGGCCAGCGTTGAAGGACGCCAAGGCGGCAGCCCCCAGGCCTGACCCTGATCGGCAAAGGCGTCCGGCGGCGCGCCGACTTCCACGTCGAGCGCCAGCAGATCCTGGTCGCGCCAGGCGTCTGCGCCACTGGGGTCGACCCCCACCGCGAGGTCGGCGATCAAGCCGATCGGCATGCCCGCGTCCCGGGCACGCTGCTGGGCCTGCGCCAGCTGGGTGCGCGCCAGCCACTGCAGGTACATGGGGTAGAACAACTCACGCTGATGCCCGGCCGCGAACTCGCGGCATGCCGCCGTGCCCGGCGATCGAAACTCGGCCGGCCAGGATTGCCAACCGCCCGGATACTCCCTGTGCATCCGCTGATCGAGCACCTCGAACAGGGCGAAATCCTCCAGTGCCTGCCCACCCTGCCGGCAAAAGGCGAGAAAGTCCTGAAAGCGGGCCGTCTCCTGCGCAGCATCTCGCGCCATGAACTCCTCGAACGCGATGCGCAACGCAGGCTGCTTGAGCGCGGCAACGCCCGGGTAATCGACGCCGGGCTGGCGGCGCAACTGATCGAGACGCTGAACAAACTGCGGG
>SKIE01000313.1 GCA_007116585.1 Wenzhouxiangella sp.
AACCTGCCGCACGCCACCTGGCGTGGCGAAGACGCCCAGCTGGATCGGGCCGTGCAGGAACTGCTGGAACGCCTTGACGCAGAGCCCGTGACCCAGCCGGTTCCGCAACCGATTCCGCCGCGTGGCGAAAACGCTAGCAGTCCCTGAGCGCAGCGCGACGCTGCGCCCAGGGGCGCGACCAACCTGGGATCAGTTCATGGTGCCGGTGACCCAGTAGTCGACGACCGCGCCGTGCTGCTCGATGAAGCGGTCCACCGCGGCTTCATAGGAGTTTTCCTGCGCATAGAACATGGCATCCTGGAGCGCGTCCAGATCAAGGTGGATGCGCGAGACCATCAGGGCAACGTCTGGATTGTCCTGGTAAAAGCCCTGGCGCGACATTGCGTGCACGCGCTCGAAGCTGCCCAGCGTGCCGCGCGGATCTTCCAGGTAGCGCAGGTCATGGGCGCCGAACTTCCAGTGCGGGCTCCAGCCGGTGACCACGATCCACTCGTCGCGACGAACGGCGCGGGCCAGGGCAGCGGTCATGCCGGCGCCGGACGAGATCTGCAGCTGGTAGCCGTCCAGGCCGTAGTCTTCGATGGCCTGTTCCGACAGACGGGTCAACCCGGCGCCGGGATCAATCCCGGTGATCGTGCCGTTGAGCTGGCTGCGGACAGCGTCATCGCTCAGGTCTTCGATCGAGGACAACTGATCTTCCGGGATATAAGTCGGAACGGCCCAGCCCAGACGGGCATAGCCGTAAAGAATGCCCAGGCTGACGATGTCGCTGCCAACGGCCTCCATGTAGTCTTCATGGGTGCCGGGCAGCCAGGCCATCATCATCATGTCGATATCGCCCGAGGCCAGGCCCTGATACTGCGGGGCAATGTCGGTCTGGATCAGCTCCACCTCGCGGCCCATGCGATTCTCGATCACCCGTGCGGTCAGCTTGGTGATGAATTCGGCATCGGACCACGCGGTCCAGCCGATCCGGATCGGGTCTTCAGCCTGGGCTGGTGCGCTCAGTCCCGCACTCAGGACGATAGCGAAAAGAATGGACAAGATTCTGCTTTGCATGGTTTTCTCTCCTCTTTGAGGGTGTTGCGTGGGTTGACACTAGCGGCGCCTCGGCGCGAAACTCTGGGTGATGCGGTCGAGCAGGATGGCAAGAATGACGACACCCAGGCCGCCTTCAAAGCCCAGCCCGACGTTGAGACGCTGGATTCCGGTCAGAACGGTATTGCCCAGGCCGCCGGCCCCGATCATCGAGGCGATCACCACCATCGACAGCGCCAGCATGATGGTCTGGTTGACCCCGGCCATGATCGACGGCATGGCCATGGGCAGCTGCACTTTGCGCAGCAGCTGAAACCGGGTACAACCAAAAGCCAGCCCGGCCTCGATCTGTTCCTTGCCGACCTGGCGGATGCCAAGGTTGGTCAGGCGAACCACCGGCGGCATGGAAAACACCACCGTGGCGATGGCGCCGGGCACCGTGCCCAGGCCGAAAAAGATCGCCGCCGGAATCAGGTAGACGAACGGCGGCATGGTCTGCATGAAATCCAGCACCGGTCGGCACAGGGACTCGATCAGGTCGCTGCGGGCCATCGCCACACCGATCGGCAGCCCGACCAACAGCGCTACCAGGCTCGAAGCCAGCACCAGTGACAGGGTCTGAATGGTCTGAATCCAAAGACCCATGCCGATGATGGTGCCCAGCGCGAGCAGGGCAAACAAGCCGAATTTCCAGCTCACGCGCCAGGCGCTCAGGCTGATCAGGATCAGGGCCAGGGCCCAGGCCGGCAGCCATAGCAAAACGTCCTGGAACAGGTTGGTGAACAGGCCGATGAAGCCGGCGATGCCGTCCAGCAACGGAGTGAAATGGTCCTGCACCCAGACGACAAAGGACTCGACCCAGTCGCCGATCGGCAGGCGCAGCCGTTGCAGCCAATCATCCATGAGCGGCCTCCAGCGATTCGCTGCTGCCGCCGGCGCGGTCGAGCGTGCGCAGCAGGCGGGTCCGTGAAACGGTGCCGCGGTATATGCCTTCCTCATCCACCACCGGTAGCGGCACGGCAGTTTGGGCGCAGCGGCCGATCAGCAGATCCAGGCCGGCGTCTGGCGCGACCGGATCGATTTCAACAAACGCCTGATCAAAGCCTGCGTTCGAGTCCGTATCCAGCGCCTCGACGATGCCCTCAGCCGAGACCACGCCCTCGAAGCGCTGGTCGGTATCAACCACGATGGCGTGGCTCCGGTCATGCCGGCGCAATGCTTCCAGCGCGGCGCGCAGGCCCATGCCGGGGCGCTCGATCACGGTCACCTGGGTTTTGTCCATGATGTCGGCGGCGCTGAACACCTGGGTCACGTCAACGCCATAGAAAAATGCCTTGACGTAATCGTTGGCCGGTTCGGTGACGATTTCTTCCGGTGTGCCGACCTGGACCACCGCACCGTCCTGCATGATGGCAATGCGATCGCCAATGCGCATGGCTTCGTCGAGATCATGCGAGATGAAGATGACCGTGCGCCGCTGCTTGCGCTGCAAGGCCAGCAGTTCGTCCTGCATTTCGGTTCGAATGAGCGGGTCGAGGGCCGAAAACGCCTCGTCCATGAGAAGGATCGACGGATCAGTGGCCAGCGCCCGCGCCAGCCCCACGCGCTGCTGCATGCCGCCGGATAACTCGTCTGGATAACTTTCGGCATTCGCGGCCAGGCCGACCTGCTCCAGCGCCTCGCGCGCCCGCTCGCGGCGCTTGTCACGCGCCTCGCCGGCTACTTCCAGGCCAAAAGCGGCATTGTCGAGCACGCTGCGATGGGCCATCAGGGCAAAGGACTGAAACACCATGGCCAGGTCGCGCCGACGCAGGTCGATCAATGCCTTGCTGCCCATGTCGACAATATTGCGTCCGCGAATTTCGATCCTGCCGCGACTGGGTTCGATCAGGCGGTTGATCAGTCGGATCAGGGTCGACTTGCCTGATCCGGACAAGCCCATGACCACGAAAATCTCGCCTTCCCTGATGTCCAGCGACACGTCGCGGACGCCGATGGTCTGGCCCGTACGGGCGAAGATCTCATCTTTGTCATGGCCTTGCTCGAGCAAGTCGAAAGCTTGACCCGGGTCCCTCCCGAACACCTTGTACAACTCCGCAATGCGGATAATGACGTCCCCGTCCAATGCGTCGACCTATCAGCGAATCAGCCGATGACCCTAACACACCGATGCAAAAACGCTCTGCCACAACCGCACTATTGCGTCTGTTTGGGCCGCGGAATCCGCACCGGGTGCGTCAGCCGGGTTACAATTCATCGTTCAGGTTTACGGAGAGGTGCCGGAGTGGTCGAATGGGCTCGGCTGAGGAATGCGCCCGGTACTTCTTTCAAGTCCGCTGCTCGCAGACTTGAAAACCGCTCCGGTCGCATGACTGGGGCGCTTGAGCGTTGCTCAAGCGAGTAAAGTGAGTGTACGGTTTATCCCGTACCGAGGGTTCGACCCGAGCGTTAGCGAGGACGATCGCAGCGCAGCGGAGGGCAAGCGCTGAAAGCGCGCAGTCAATCCCTTCCTCTGTCGGTCCGCAAGGACCGACGGAGTAGGGCAGCATACAATTTGAAGTCCAGGTTTACGGAGAGGTGCCGGAGTGGTCGAACGGGCTCGCCTGGAAAGTGAGTGTACGGTTTATCCCGTACCGAGGGTTCGAATCCCTCCCTCTCCGCCAGTACGTCAATAGAATCAGGCAGTTATAACGGTATTTCTGCCGGTTCTACCTTCGAGACTACCTTCCAGAAAGTGACCTCGACAAAACCCGGCACGGTGGCCGGGTCCGGTGAGCACGTTGTAGGCGCGGAGTTGGTCTTCCGGCAGTCGGGCGCGGCCTGGTTCGGTCTTGACCACTGGCGGCTCCACGAATGCCCATGCAGCCATTTCGCGCTGCTCCGATACGGATACTCCGATGGACTCCCAGAACGCGCTGGCGGCGGTCAGGTGGCGCTTGAGGTACATGGCTCGGATCCTGCTCTGTGGGGGTCTGGGGCGGGTTTGCGCTGAGTCGGGCTTAAACGGTAGATTCGAGCTAGTCTGTGGTCGCTGCCGTTGTTGTTTCGTCCGGCGCCAGGGACCAGTCGATGCGGACCTTGCTGGCCGTGTTCTGGCATTCGGCGACGATGCGCTGGACCTCGAACAGGTCGGCATTGCTTAGCTTCGGGATCTCGCGTTTCAGCCGGCCGGGGATGGTCTCCAGTTGGGCCGCGATCTGGGCGCCGGCGTTGGCGATGGCGAACTGCAGCAGTTCGATCTTGGCGACCTCTCGCCGCGTCTGGGCGTTTTTCAGTTCCTGCGCTTCGGCCTGAGCGCGTGTAAGCCTTGCCCGTTCAGCCTGGTAGTCGATGGCGTTCACGTCATGGCCGGCAGCATCGGCCAGGCGCTTGATCTCTTGCCTGATTGCCCATTGCACGATGTCGCGTGGGTCGTACTCGCTGGGCTTGCCTGGGCGCGCTCTGGCGACCGGCAGCGGGTCATCAGCGCGGTTCTGATACCGGGCAAGGGTGCGGGC
>SKIE01000143.1 GCA_007116585.1 Wenzhouxiangella sp.
GAGATCGACTTCTCGCCGGGCAGACCGTCATTGAGCGTAATCACCCGTCGACGGTTGACGCCCCAGGGCACATCGTTTGCGTTCTTGCACGCGGTGACGCAGCCGTTGCACTCGATGCACCGATCAGCGTCGCAAAGAAACTTCATTCGAGCCATTGTTAAATCTCCTTAAGCCTCAAGCCTTGCTGATCTGACACAGGGTGGACTTGGTCTCCTGCATGAGCGTGACCGGGTCGTAGCCATAGGTCGTCGCAGTATTGCAGGACTCTCCTCGAACATACGGGGCGGTGCCATCCGGGTAGCGGCGTTCCAGGTCATCGCCCTGGAACCAGCCACCAAAATGGAACGGCGTCCAGACCACGCCTCGACCGACGCGCGGGGTGATCATGGCGCGGATCTTGATGCGACCCCCTTCCGGACCTTCGAGCCAAACCCAATCGTTGTCGCGCAGACCGCGATCGTTGGCGTCGGCCGGGTTGATCTCGACGAACATCTCCTGCTGGAGTTCCGCCAGCCACGACATGGAGCGTGTCTCTTCACCACCGCCCTCATACTCGACAAGACGGCCACTGGTAAAGACCAGCGGGAAATCGCCCGAATAGTCGTCTTTCTGAATTGACTCGTAGCGGACCGGTAGACGCCAGACCTCTTTCATGTCTTCATAGGTCGGATACTGCGCGACCAGATCGTGACGCGACGTGTAGAGTGGCTCACGGTGAATCGGCACGGGGTCCGGGAAGGTCCAGACCATGCAGCGCGCCTTGGCGTTACCGAACGGTGCCAATTCATGCTTCAGGCAAAGCCGCTGGATACCGCCGGAGAGATCGTTGTTCCAACCCACGGCGTCCAGGGCCGACGATTCCATTTCGCGGAACTCGGCGACGTCCGATTCCGACACGCTGCCGTTGGGCTTGTCGGCCAGGCCGGCTACCCAGGCAATCGTTGCCATCTCATCGGCGGTCAGTTCGGTGTGCCAGCCGAGTCGACGGAGCATGCCGTAGGTCACGGCCGGATGGCCATCCTGGATTTCGGAGTCCTTGCTCCAGGAGTCCTCGGCCAGAATGTTGACGCCGTTGTGCTCGGTGCCAAACCGGGCGCGGAACGGCAAGCCGCCCTCGGAGACCGGCAGGCTGGTGTCGTAGAGCACGTGGCTGCCCGGATGTTTGACTTCTGCCGTACCCCAGCACGGCCACGGCAAGCCGTAGGTGTCCCCATCGCAGGGGCCGCCTTCTGCTTTCAGCGTGGTCGTGTTGAAGGTGTGCTTGTTATCCAGGTGCAGCTTGAGACGCTCCGGGCTCTGGCCGGTATAACCGATGGTCCAGGTGCCCTTGTTGATCTCGCGCAGGGTGTCTTCCGGGCTCGGGTGGCCGTCGGCATCGACTGAAATGTGCTTGAACATCTGGTCGGCAAAGCCGAACTTTTGCGCGAACAGATACAGAATCTGCGCGTCGGTCTTCGACTCATACAGCGGATCGATGACCTTCTCGCGCCACTGCAGCGAGCGATTCGACGCAGTACATGAACCGGCCTGCTCGAACTGAGTGGCGGTAGGCAGCAGGTAGACGCCATCGGACCGCTCAGACATGACGGCCAGGTGGGTCGGATAGGGATCGGAAATGACCACCATGTCGAGCTTTTCGACCGCCGTTTTCATTTCCGGGCCGCGGACCTGGCTGTTCACGGCATGGCCCTGGAAGAAGACAGCACGGATGTTGTCGCGCTGCCCCATGTTGGCCGGGTCCTCGAGAATGCCGTCGATCCAGCGCGAGACCGGGATCCCCTCCATGTTCATCTTGTGCGCGCCGTTGCTTTGATAGTCGTCGAACCGGCTGCGGATATAATCATAGTCGACGTCCCACACCCGCGCCCAGTGCCGCCAGCCGGCTTCCGACAGACCGAAATACCCGGGCAGGGTGTGACAGTTGGGGCCGACGTCAGTCGCGCCCTGGACGTTGTCATGGCCACGGAAGATGTTGGCACCGCCGCCGGCCACGCCAATATTGCCCAGCGCCAGCTGCAGCACGCAATAAGCCCGGGTGTTGGAGTTACCAACGTGGTGCTGGGTGCCGCCCATGCACCAGACAATGGTGCCGGGACGATGCTCGGCCATGGTCTTGGCCGCCTGGTAGACCACGGCCTCGGGCACGCCCGTGACGTCTTCAACCTTGTCCGGTGTCCAGTTGGCGACTTCCTGGCGAATCTCATCCATGGCATAAACGCGCTTCCGGATGTACTCGCGATCCTCCCAGCCATTCTCGAAGATGTGCCAAAGCATGCCCCAGATCAGCGGGATATCGGTACCCGGACGGAATGCAATATGCTGGTCGGCGTGGGCAGCAGTACGGGTCATGCGCGGGTCGGCGACGATCAGCTTGGCGCCGTTCTCCTTGCCGCGCAGCACGTGCTGCATGGCCACCGGGTGCGCTTCGGCCGCGTTCGATCCGATAAAGAACATGCACTTGGCACGGTGCATGTCATTATATGAGTTGGTCATCGCCCCATAGCCCCAGGTGTTGGCAACCCCGGCCACGGTAGTCGAATGGCAGATGCGGGCCTGGTGGTCCATGTTATTGGAACCCCAGAAAGCGGCGAACTTGCGCTGCAGGTAGGCACCTTCGTTGTTCGCCTTGGAAGAACCGCAGAACCAGACCGAATCCGGGCCCGATTCCTCACGGATTTCCATCATCTTGTTGCCGATCTCGTCAACCGCCTGATCCCAGCTGATCCGACGCCACTGGCCGTTTTCCAGCTTCATCGGATACTTCACGCGCTTGTCGCTGTGGCCGTGCGAGCGCAGGGCTGCACCCTTGGCGCAATGTCCGCCCATGTTGAACGGCGAGTCAAAATCCGGCTCCTGCCCGATCCAGACGCCGTTTTGCACGGTGGCAATTGCACCGCATCCGACCGAACAATGCGTGCAGACGGTGCGCTTGGTTTCGGTCGGGCCAGCGTTGCGTTCCGGCGGCACCTGGGCATCGACCCGGCGCATCATGCTCAGCGGCATGGCCGCAGCCAAGGCTGTACCACCGGCGGTCAAGCCGGAACGCTTCAGGAACGTCCGGCGATCAAAAGCTTTGCCCTTCGAGAGCTTCACCGCCTCGGTGGCAGCGTGTTTACGGATCAGTTTCATGTCAATCTCCTCCAGACTGAATTCGGCGCCAGGGGCTGCCTCTTAGAAGCGGGCGCGATCGTAGTAGCGCCGAACATGGTCGGTTTCGCGGTAGCAGGTTTCCTTGCGCGCCGGCTTGGCCGCTTGTGGCTGTGCTGCCTGTGCGTTGACCGAGACCAGACCGATGCTGGCGGCGGCGCCCGCACCAATGGCACCAGCCATCAGGCGACGGCGCGACAGGTCAACTGCCTGCTTGGGTGAAGTGGGTTTCACTTGTTTCATATCGCTCTCCAATAGGTCACTCTGGCAAGCTCAGCCAGACTCTTTCAAACTCCATGAACGCCTCGCCCAGCCGACCGACCGAGACATAGAAATCCGCGTTCTTCGCACCCTGTACATCAGCAAAAAACTTGGGCATCCAGGCACCCAGGTAGGTGCCAAAAAACTCTTTCTGACCGGGTAAAGGAATGCCGTGCTCCGGGTCAACCAGCAAGGCCATGGTTTCGCACAGGGCGGCGGCGTGATCTTCCGGCTCGGGCACGCCATCAGCACGCTGAATACCCAGGCGCGCGAGTTCATCGCGGAGCGCTGCCAGCGGCTTGTCCATCAGCGCCCCGGCCAGGTAGTAGCTGCCGTAAGGCAACAACTCGCCTCGACCCAGACCAATGAAAAGATTGTGGAATTCTGCTTCGACTTTGCCCGCGTCAGCCGTGGCGGCTGCGTCTGCCAGGCCCTGCCAGGCCGACTGCAAATCAGTGGGGCGGCGAGATTGCTCGCCTGCATGCCCGGCATCAACCAGCATCCTGAGCAGATCATCACCTGGTGCCGCGCGCAGCAGCCCGGCGAGCAGGCTGTATGCTTCGACCCGGGCCTGAGCCCCTTCTTTGCTGCTGGTTGCCTCGGCCGGCGCTCGCGTCGAGCTCCGTTCCTTGGATGCCTCTTGATGCATTTTAAGTATTTGTTTTACCCCGGAAGCGAACTGTACCGCCGTGAAGGCGATGTCGTCAAGAGCGGTCGACCAAAGTCTTACTGATTCTTGCCGGGCGGGTGCGCCACCAGACCGCCTTCATCTTCGTACAGGCGCTGAATGCGGCAGTCCTCGCACAGCCGAATACGCGACAGCGCTTCTTCATCCTGGAACATCCAGTGGCCCTTGAGGCGTCGCATCATGCTGTCCATCATCTTGCGCGTTGCGAATGGCTTGCCGCAACCGTCGCAATGGTGCATTTCTTCTTCGTTGAGCAGGCGTGGTTCCGGCGCGAGGTGAGCCGGAAAATGAAGCCGGGCCTTGAGGCTGATGGCGTCTTCCGGACAGGCTGTTTCGCACATGCCGCACTGCACGCACTGCTCTTCACGGAAATGCAGCTGGGGCAGATCAC
>SKIE01000087.1 GCA_007116585.1 Wenzhouxiangella sp.
ACCGATTCTACCGTTTCAACGGACCCCGTGACGGGCAAGCCTCTCAGAATGGCGGCAATCTCGGCGGCCGGTCGTGCGCGATGGCCTTCAAGCTCAGGCACCAGCCAGCGGTCGAAGTTCGTGCTCAACGGCTGCGCAATCGCCTGCACATCCTTGCCGGTCAAGGCGGCGAACACGGCGGTGGTCGGTCGCGGATCGTCGCCGAGGGCACAGGCCAGCGCGCTGGCTGCATCGGGGTTGTGGCCGACATCCAGCCACACCTCCGGCGGGCCGGAGAGTTTTTGCAGCCGCCCCGGCAGCGACACGGTGCGCAGGCCCTTGGCGAGGTCGGCTGCCGTGACCGGGAGGCTTTCAGCCAGCGCCCGGGCTGCCATGCAGGCAACAGCCGCATTGCCGCCCTGGTAATGTCCGTGCAGTGCCGGCCGGGGCAGCGTCGTGACATGCCCGGAGGTCTGCAAGATCAGGCGGCCCTCTTCGTAGCGCCACTCAAACTCGCGCCCGGCGGCACAAAGCCGCACCCCGCGACGCTCGATTTCCTCAATCCAGCCTGCCGGCGGCCTGGCCTCGCCGACAATCAAAGGGCGCCCGGGCCGGGCAATGCCCGCTTTCTCGCGGCCAATGGCCCGGCGGCTGTGGCCCAGCCATTCCATGTGATCAAGCCCGATCGAGGTGATGATCGCCACGTCAGGATCAACCGCGTTGACCGCATCGAGCCTGCCGCCAAGCCCGACTTCCAGCAGCACCACGCCCGGCGCCACCTGACCGGCAAGCCACAGCGCGGCCAGGGTGACGTGCTCAAAATAGGTCAGATCCAGGCCCTGTCGCTGATGCTCAACCTTATCCAGCGCTTCGACCATTCGCGCCTCGTCGACGCTGTTACCGTCGATACGCACCCGCTCGGTAAACTTCAGCAAGTGGGGCGAGGTATAGGCCAGGGTGCGATAGCCGGCAGCACGGTATATGGCCTCCAGCATGGCGACTACCGAACCCTTGCCGTTGGTGCCACCCACCGTGATTATCGGCACCCGGGGTCGTGCTGACGGCAGTCGCTCGAGCATGGTCTGTACGCGCTCGAGTCCCAGTTGAATGCGCGACTCCGGCGTGCGCTGCTCCAGCCGGACGAGCCAGTCGCCAAGCAACTCAGGCAAAGCGCGGCTGCCTACGGCTGCGCAGGATCAGCCTCCGGGTCGGGCTCGGGTGCCTCAGACTCAGGCTCGAACTCCACCGTTGGCGCCGGATCCAGCAACTCACCCTCGCGCACCTCTGGCGGTCGCCCGCCGAGCAGCAGCCGCAGCAGGCGGTGAACACGCTGCCGCAAGTCTCGGCGATCCACGATCTGGTCAATGGCACCCTTCTCCAGCAGAAACTCGCTGCGCTGAAACCCCTCGGGCAGTTTTTCACGCACGGTCTGCTCGATGACTCGGGGCCCGGCAAAGCCAATCAGCGCGCTGGGCTCGGCCAGGTTGACGTCACCGAGCATGCCCAGGCTGGCCGAGACACCGCCGGTAGTGGGGTGAGTCAGCACCGAGATATAGGGCAGACGCTGCTCGGCCATGCGCTGCAGCGCGGCACTGGTCTTGGACATCTGCAGCAACGAAAACAGACCCTCCTGCATGCGCGCACCGCCCGAGGCAGAGAAGCAGACCAGCGGCAGGTCGTGGGCAAGGCAGGCGTTGACGCCGGCGACAAAGCGCTCGCCGACCACCGAACCCATCGATCCGCCCATGAAACGAAAATCAAATGCGCAGGCGACAAGATCCATGTCGAGCAACTTGCCGCGCATGGCCACCAGCGCGTCCTTCTCACCGGTTGCCTTCTGCGTGGTCGCCAGGCGCTCGCGGTACTTGCGGGTGTCGCGGAAGCGCAGCACATCGACAGGCGTCAGGTCCGCGCCCAGCTCGACGCCGCTGTCGGCGTCGAGAAACGCCTCCAGCCTGGCCCTGCCGGTCAGCGGCATGTGATGATTGCACTTCGGGCAGACCTGTAGATTGCGCTCCAGCTCTGGCTGATACAGCACCGCATCGCAGTTCTTGCACTTGGTCCATAGCCCGTCAGGCACCTTGCGGTTGCTGCCGCCTTCGGTCCGGATGCGGCCCGGCATCAGTTTTTGAAACCAGCTCATGTCAGGCTTTGGCTGTTTGGGCAACGGCTGCGGCATCCATGGCGTTGCGCACGGCACCGAGGTACTCACCCGCCACCGTCACGGCCTGCTCCGGCGTGGTGCAGGCATCCAGCCGCTCGACCAGGGCCGAGCCGATCACCACGGCGTCGGCACAACGGGCAACGGCGGCGGCCTGTTCCGGTTCGCGAATGCCAAAACCCACCGCTACCGGCAGTTCGGTAGCCCGGCGGATTCGTTCCACCGCCGGTTCCAGAGACGCGATGTCCAGCGTTGCGGCACCCGTCACGCCCTTGATGGAGACATAGTAAACAAAGCCGCCGACCAGCCGGGCCGTGCGCGCCAGGCGGCTGTCGGTGGTGGTCGGCGCTACCAGGAACACCTGATGCAGCCCGCGCTCTGCCAGGGTTGAACGCAATTCGTCGGCTTCATCGGCCGGACAGTCAACAATCAACAGCGCGTCCACGCCGGCCTTCGCGGCGTCGTCGGCAAAGCATGCCACGCCGCGACGCTCGATCGGGTTGGTGTAGCCCATCAGCACCAGCGGCGTATCCGGGTCTCGCTGCCTGAAAGCAGCCACCATCTCCAGCACCCGGTCCAGATTCATGCCTTGGGCGAGCGCGCGCGAACAGGCGTTCTGGATGACCGGACCGTCGGCGATGACGTCGGTGAAAGGCATGCCCAGTTCCAGCAGGTCCGCGCCAGCCTCAACCGCCGCGTGCAGGACCTCTACCGTGGCATCCGGACTCGGGTGACCGGCGGTCACATAGGGAATCAAGGCGGTGCGGCCGGCCTCGGCAAGGGCCTGAAAACGTTGGTCAATGCGGTTCAAAACTCGATTCCTTCGACTTCAGCCACCGTGTTGATGTCTTTATCGCCGCGGCCCGACAAGTTGATCAGCACGATTTCATCACGCGGGCGCTCGGCAGCCAGCTTCATGCCATAGGCCACGGCATGCGCTGTTTCCAGCGCCGGCATGATGCCCTCGCCGCGGGTCAGGGCATGAAAGGCCTGCATGGCCTCCTTGTCGTCGATACCGACGTACTGCGCCCGCCCGGTGTCCTTGAGCCAGGCATGCTCAGGGCCGACGCCCGGGTAGTCCAGCCCGGCCGACACGGAGTGCGTGTCGCGAATCTGGCCGGTATCGTCATCCAGCAGATAGGTGCGGCTGCCGTGCAGCACGCCGACGCGCCCCGCGCAAAGACTGGCCGCGTGATCCATGCCGGCCAGCCCGCGCCCGGCGGCCTCGACACCGTACATGGCGACCTCGCGGTCGCCGACAAAGGGATGGAACAGCCCGATGGCATTCGAACCGCCGCCCACACAGGCAACCAGCGCGTCAGGCAGACGGCCGTACTCGGTCAGCATCTGCGAGCGTGCCTCGCGCCCGACCACGGCGTTGAAATCGCGCACCATGGCCGGATACGGGTGCGGCCCGGCCACCGTACCGAGAATGTAGAACGTATCGTCCACGTTGGTGACCCAGTCGCGCATCGCCTCATTAAGCGCGTCCTTGAGCGTGCGCGACCCGGCGTCGACGCTGACCACTTCGGCACCCAGGAGCTTCATTCGAAAGACGTTGACCGACTGCCGTCGCACGTCTTCCGAGCCCATGTAGACCACGCAATGCATGCCCAAGCGGGCGGCTATGGTGGCCGACGCCACGCCGTGCTGGCCCGCGCCGGTTTCAGCAATCACGCGTTTTTTGCCCATGGCCCGGGCAAGCAGGCCCTGGCCCACGGTGTTGTTGATCTTGTGGGCGCCGGTGTGGTTGAGGTCCTCGCGCTTGAGCACGATCCGCGCACCTCCAACCTCCCGGGTCAGGTTCTCGGCCAGATACAGCGGTGAGGGACGGCCGACGAAGTGGCTCAGATCACGATCGAGTTCGGCCAGAAAATCGGGATCTTTCAAATAGTGACGCCACGCCTCGTCCAGTTCTTCCAGCGCCGGCATGAGCGTTTCTGACACGAATTTCCCGCCGAAAATGCCGAAGTGGCCTGAACGATCAGGCACCTGAATCTCTGTTTCGAGTCGCTGTGCTGCTTCAACCATGTCGAACTGCCTCGATGAATGCTTTCATTGCCGTATGATCCTTGATTCCCGGTTTGATCTCCACCCCGCTGGACACATCAACCGCGTGCGGCTTGAGTTGCCGGCAGGCCGCTGCGACGTTGCCCGGATGCAGGCCACCGGCGAGAATCCAGGGCCGTTCCAGTTCCGGCACCCGATCCCAGTCGAACACCTTGCCCGACCCGCCCAGCTTGCCGTCACCGTGTGAATCAAGCAGCAAGGCATCGGCTTGTGCGTATTCCTGCCAAACGGGCAGCGACTGCCCGCCCATGGCCAGTGCCTTGATCCAGGGCCG
>SKIE01000012.1 GCA_007116585.1 Wenzhouxiangella sp.
ATCGTCCAAACAGGAGAGAATCGAAATGAACGAGCACTTCAAGCATATTCTGGTCCCGGTGGATGGCTCGGCAGGTTCTGGCCGGGCCGCTGCCTACGCCGCCGAACTGGCGAAAGCCTTCAGTTGTTCGATTACGCTGCTGTATGTCTACCACCCCGACCCAAACCGGGTCATGGGAATGGTGGGCCTGCCACGCGAGCGCATCGAGGAAATCAGCAAGGAAGCGGGATCCAAGGCATTCGCCAGCGCGCGCGA
The DNA here is from genome assembly GCA_007116585.1 of Wenzhouxiangella sp. Next base: position 256 of record SKIE01000012.1, read on the forward strand.
AAGCATGAACGACCCGGGCGTCGAAATCGAGGAAACGGTGCTCTGGGGCGAACCGCGCGAGCAAATTCTGGCGCTGGCCGAACGAACCGATTCCATGATTGTCATGGGCCGTCGCGGCCTGGGGCAGATGAAGGAGTTGATGGTGGGCAGTGTATCAGCCGGCGTAGTTCACGCCTCCAAGCGACCAGTCACGATCGTCAACTGACTCTTCGAGGGTCACAGCGGGAGCGCGAAGATCAGCCAAACGACGCCGACCATGCCGCTACACGGTACTGATGCCCGCATCGGGTGCATGGAACAAGCACCCGATGCGGGCGGTGGCGTCGTTCAGGCAAAGCCCGGCGGGCTCCACTGATCCATCATCTTGCGCTGGGCCGCGTCCAGACGCTCGGCCATCAATCCCGAGAACCGGCGCAACAGCGGGTAACCGAATTCGGCATCCTCATCACACCGTTGGAGCAAGGACTCACCGTCGAAAGCCAGCACCTTCGTTGCCCCCGATGCACGGGCGTGAAAGTGCCAAGTGTAGGGCGCAATCAGCCACGACCAGCCAAACACATCTCCAGCGCCGAGCCGCGTGATTTCGAGCTTGGGTCCGGCAATCGCAGGGACTTCAATCACCAGCGCCCCTTCAAGGACCAGATAAAAGGATTTCGCCGGCGCACCCTGGCTTGCCAACACGTCGCCATGCGACAGGGTTTTTACCTGGGCATGCTGGGCCAGCATCTCCAGATGGTCGCCCGCCAGGCCCTCAAACAAGCTGTGCTCGGACAAAAAACCGACAATGTCACTGTGTTCCATTAAAACTCCTCCGCTAATCCAGCGCGATTCGGCCTTCAGAGTACCATCAGAGCCGACCGGCACAAAACGCCACGGCTCGCCAGCCTCGCTTGCGGTGGGCAGGATTGGGCTTGCCTGACATAATAGGGTCCTTGCAAAACCTGAACGTGAGGAAGCCCATGTCTTCGACTATCCGTGTGTTCATTGTATTCGCACTGACCGTCATCCTGACCCCAGCCAGCGCCGATTCCCTGTCAACCCGCGATTTCTTCGACAGCGCGCAGGTCCGCAATATGCTGATATCGCCGGACGGTCGGCACGTGGCCTTCAGCTTTGAGGCAGAGACCGAGGTGCGCCTTGCGGTCATGGATCTGGCCTCCAACGACATTACAGCCACCTTTGGTTTCGGCGACCGCCAGCACGTGCTGAACTTCTTCTGGGGCAGCGACGACCGTGTATTGATGGTGGTTAACGAAGTGACCGGATTTCTCGACACCATGCGTCTCACGCCGCCACGCCTCTACGCGGCCAACGCTGATGGCAGCAACCGACGCCAGATTTTTGATGACGCAAATCTGTTCGGCTTCCAGGTCCTGCATGCCCTGCCCGACGACCCGGATCACATTCTGATCTCCCGCTATCACGCCGGTGACGGCGGCGAGCCTCGGGCGCATTGGGTCAACATCAACCGCGGCGGTACCCAGTACGTCGCTGACCGCCCCCCAACCCGCAACCTGAGCGCACTGATTGCGGACAATGCCGGCGAGGTGCGGGTAGGGCTGGAATTCATTGACGCGGAAGATTTCGACGACATCGAATTCAACCTGTTCGTCAGGCACGATGAAGAGTGGCAGCGCCTTGAGCTTGAAGCAGAGCGGCGGCGCCCCAGCATTTCTCCGCTGGGTTTCAGCGCCGACAACCAGCGCGCCTATTTCTCTTCCAATCACGACATGGCAGAAGACGACCGCCGGGGCGTATTTCGCTACGACTTTGGCACGGGCGAACTGGAGTTGCTTTACCGGCACCCGGATGTGGACGTCGCCGGCGCCTTGTACGGCCATGACGGCGAGGTGCTGGGCGTGGCCAGTCAATTTGGCCCGCGCACCTATGCATTTTTTGACGAAAAGGTTCAGAGCCACCGCGATGCCGCGCTGCTGACCCAACTGATGCGCTCGTTCCCCGAAGACGACGTCAGTCTGACGTCCTATACCCGCGATGGACGCCTCGCCGTCCTGTTCGTGCGCGGCGACCGCAATCCCGGCGATTTCTATCTTTTTGACACTGAAAACCTTCAGGCCCAGTTTCTGGCTTCGGTCCGTCCAGACCTGGCACGCGATGCTTTCTCACCGATGCGCGCGGTCCGAATCCCGGCCCGGGACGGCCTGGAGCTGCACGGCGTGCTGACCGTGCCCGACAACCAGCACCAGCCGCTGCCGCTGGTTGTAAATGTTCACGGTGGTCCGTTCGGGATTACTGATCAATGGGGCTTCAATCCGGAGTCCCAGTTTCTGGCCCACCACGGCTTTGCCACCCTCCAGGTCAACTTCCGTGGCTCCGGCAACCGCGGCGAAGACTTCGTGCGCAAGGGCCGTCGCCAGTGGGGCCAGGCCATGCAGGACGATGTCACCGACGCGACCCGCTGGGCCATCGAACAGGGCATTGCTGATCCAGACCGCATCTGCATCATGGGCGGCAGCTATGGTGGCTATGCCACGCTGATGGGCATGATCCGCGAACCTGACCTGTACCGTTGCGGCATCGGCATTGTCGGCGTCTACGACCTGGTCTGGTTCCGCGACGGCGACGGATCGGACTTCTCCCGCGGTCGCGACCGACAGTCACGGATGAATTTCGAGCGCTTCATGTCCAGCCACGTCGCCGAAAGCAGCGACGGGCTTGAGGAATGGTCTCCCGTGCACCAGGTCGATCAGATTCAGGGCGAGGTCTTCATCATCCACGGCGGCAGCGACGTTCGCGTCCCCGTGGGGCATGCCGAGCGACTGCGCGCGGCCATGCGCCAACACGGCAAGCCACACCGCTGGATGGTCAAGGAGGAAGAGGGGCATGGGTTCTTTGATGTTGACAATCGAGTCGCCATGTACGACGCCGTGCTCGCCTTCTTGAACGACCATATCGGCGCCTCCGCTGAGCAGGACTGATCACACATGACCACTTCCCGACTGCGCATGCCACATACGCTGGTCCTGATGTTCGGGATGATGGTGATTGCCCTGGTTTTGACCTGGGCGCTGCCAGCGGGCCAGTTTGAGACCGAGGCGGGTCCAACCGGGAGTGAGGTGGTCGTGCCGGGCACCTTCGAGCAACTCGAAGAACCTCCCCGGCTAAGCCCGCTGGCCCTTCTGACCGTCGTACCTCGTGCTCTGTCAGATGCTCAGGGCATCATTTTTTTCGTCCTGATTGTCGGCGGTGCGATTGCAGTCCTTCGACGTACCGGCGCAATCGATGCCCTGCTCCACGCCGCCATCCGGCGCTTTGGCCAGACACCCTGGCTTTTGATTGGCGGCGGCATGCTGGCCTTTGGCATCGCCTCGGCCACGCTCGGCATGGCCGAAGAATACATACCGTTTGCGGCCATCCTGGTCGCGCTCTGCGTGGCCATGCGCATGGATGCGGTGACGGCTATCGGCATCATGGTCGTCGGCTATGGCATTGGTTATGGCGTTGCCGTGATCAATCCCTTTACGCTGCATGTTGCCCAGAACGTGGCCGGACTGGAACTGAGTTCCGGTTGGGCGTTCAGGCTGGCCCTGTTTCCGCCGTTCATGGCTATCGGATTTCACCACGTCTGGTCCTATGCGCGCCGGGTCCAGGCCGATACGGCCGCCAGCCTGGTCGCCGATGTCCCGGCGGCCAGCCCGCCGCAGGTCGACGAGACGCCAGGGATGGATACGCGCCGGCTGCTCGTGCTGCTGGCGACAGCCGGCGCGCTGGTTCTGCTGATCATCGGCATCAGCCGATACGGCTGGTATCTGGTTGAACTGGGCGCGATGTTTCTGGGTCTGGCGATCCTGATCGGACTGATCAGCGGCCTGAAACTTGACGACATCGCCAACAGCTTCACCCGCGGCGCCTCGGAGCTGGCCGGAACCGCAATCCTGATCGGATTCGCCCGCTCCATCGCGCTGTTGCTGGAGGATGGCCTGGTCCTGCATACCATCGTGCATGGGCTGGCAACCCCCCTGGCCATGCTGCCGGCCGAGTTATCAGCGGTGGGCATGCTGTTCATTCAGAGTGCCTTGAACTTTTTCATTCCATCAGGCAGTGGTCAGGCTTTCGTCACCATGCCGCTGATGGCACCGATCGGTGATCTGGTCGGCGTCAGTCGCCAGGTCGCGGTGCTGGCCTTCCAGTTCGGCGATGGTTTCATGAACATGGTGGTGCCGACCAATGCGGTGC
>SKIE01000286.1 GCA_007116585.1 Wenzhouxiangella sp.
CCGATGACCGCCTGCTCTACATGTCGGACTACGAACAGGGGATTTTTGTGCTGGCCACCGACGGCTCCAACCAGGGCTGGAAGCTGGCCGTGCCCGAAAATCTGAACGAAGGCGGCATCGACGGCCTGTACTGGTGGGACGATCACCTGATTGCCATCCAGAACGGCATCAGCCCTCAGCGGGTGCTGCGGCTTCAGCTCGGCCCCGATGGTCTGGGGGTGACCGGCATTGCCCCGGTGCTGGCCGCGCTTGAGACGTTTGATACCCCGACATTCGGCGCCATGGACGGCAGTCGGCTGCTGCTGTTTTCAGGCAGTCACTGGGGCCATGTTGACGGTCGTGGTCATCCGCGCGGGGATGAACTGCCGGCGGTCGAAATCCTGGCAACGGATGTGGACGCGGCCACGCTGATGAGTGTGGGCGAAGAGGCCATGCGCCAGATGCAGGGTGGTCGATAGGGGCTGATCAGGCGGCCAACTGCCGCTGTTGATGCAGGCGCTCGCGCAGCGGGCGCCCGAAACCCAGTCCATCCAGCAGCGCGTCAAGCGCGTCGGCGTTGCCGCCGTCACGATCAATGCGCGGCCGTTGATGAACCTGATCAATGTCTCCCGCCAACCCGGTCAGGCGCCGCGCCAGGCGGGCGTCGGGCTCGTGCAGCTTGAGGCGGGCGGGCAGAGTCCGCGCACCGCGCAGACTCAAGTAAGGAATTTCGTCGAGTCGTTCATAGATCTGATCGAGACCGCCGAAATGCGTCAGCAGGGCCGCGGCCGTTTTCGGCCCGATGCCCGGCACGCCGGGGATGTTATCCACTGAATCTCCGGTCAGGGCGAGGAAGTCCGCCATTTGTTCGGGCGCGACGCCAAAGTGGGTCCGAACACCGGCGCAGTCCAGCCGACGGCGGCGGGCGAAATCCCACCATTCGTCCTGTGCGCCGACCAGCTGGGCCAGATCCTTGTCGCCGCTGACCACGCTGTAGGGCACCGCCTGCGTGCGGCAGTGGCTGGCCAGGCTGGCAATCAGGTCATCGGCCTCAAAGCGTTGATCGACATAGACCGGCAGACCGGTGTGACGGGCCAGGTCCTGGCACCAGGCGAACTGCCGCTGCAGTTCCTCCGGCGCCGGCTCCCGGTTGGCCTTGTAGTCCGGGTAAATCTCGTTGCGGAAGGATGAAGTCAGTGACTCGTCAAAGGCGACTGCCACCAGGGCGCTGCGCGTTTCCTCCAGCAGTTCGCACAGGAAACGGGCAAAGCCGTAGACCGCGTTGGTGGGCCGGCCGCCGTGGTCGCTGAACTGATCCGGCATCGAAAACCAGGCCCGGAAAATGTAGACGCTGGCATCGATCAGGTAAGCGCGTTCGCGCTGCAGGCCGGCACCCATGATGAGGACTACAGGGCGGTCCGGCTGTCGGCGAGCGTTTGGGTCAGACGCTGGCGCAGGACGCTGTTGCGCGGAAAATGCGCGAGCAGGAACTCCATCTGGTCGGCCAGGATGCGCCGTCCCTGCAGATAGACGTATTCGGCGTGGGTCGGCGCAAACGGGATGGCGAGTAGCTGCATGCCAGCCTGTTCCGGCGTGCGCGATCCCTTGTGGTTGTTGCAGCGTTTGCAGGCCGTGACCACGTTGGCCCAGATGTCCTGCCCGCCCTGAGACAGCGGGTGGACATGATCGCGCGAAAGATCGCCGTGCTGGAACTGGTTGCCGCAGTAGAGGCAGATGTTTTCGTCACGCCGGAACAGGGCCCGATTGGACAAGGGCGGCGTGTAGCGCCCATAGAAACGGTGGGCGTCCGGATGGCTGCCGTGGGTGGCGACAATGGCGTTGATTGGAATCACGGTGCGGCGGCCGGTCAGCGAATTGATGCCGCCATGGAGATGGTAGAGCACCCGGCCCAGGGCGTAGCGCACCTGGCCGAGGACGATGAGTCGAACCGCGTCCTGGTAGCCGATCCACTCAATCGGCATCCCGGTCACGTCGGTTCGAAGAACTTGCTGATCCAGCTGCAACATCTTGTGTTCTGTCTGTGCTCAGGCCCCAAGATATAGCGATTCTACCCTCAAGCTGTGGCCAGAACCAGTCACTTCGTCATGACGGTTCCGTGACCGTGACCGCGCCCTTGGCCTGGGCACGAACCAACCCAATGTCGTTGGGGTCGAAGGCGCTTTCCCAAGGTTCATCAATGCCCATGAAAAAGCTGTTGTTGCTGACTGTATTCGGTTTGCTGTGGCTGCCCAGGGTTGATGCCGCGCTGCCGGCAGAGGTGGACGGCCAGCCGCTGCCCTCGCTGGCACCGGTGCTCGAGGAAGTGATGCCGGCGGTGGTCAACGTGCATACGCGAACGCGGGTTCAGGTACGTTCCAGTCCGTTCATGGATGACCCGTTCTTCCGTCATTTTTTCGATTTTCCGAGCGTGCCGCGTGAGCGCGTCCAGCAATCACTGGGCTCCGGCGTGATCGTCGACGCTGACGCCGGCTACGTGCTGACCAACAATCATGTCATCGATGGGGCCGACGATATTGCGGTCACGCTGGCTGACGGGCGCGAGTACGCTGCCGAGCTGGTTGGCGCCGACCGCGATACCGACCTGGCCGTGATCCGCATCGAGGCCGATGACTTGTCCGCCTTGCCATTGTTCGACGCCGAGCGCCTGCGGGTGGGTGATTTCGTGGTGGCGGTTGGCAATCCCTTTGGCCTGGGGCAAACGGTCACGTCCGGCATCGTCTCGGCGCTTGGCCGTTCGGGGCTGCGCGGGCTGGAATACCAGAACTTCATTCAGACCGACGCCTCGATCAATCCGGGCAACTCGGGTGGCGCGCTGATTGATCTGCGCGGGCGCCTGATCGGCATCAATACGGCTATTTTCACGCCGTCCGGGGGCAACGTCGGCATCGGTTTCGCCATCCCTGCCAGCACGGCCGAATACGTCATGGAGCAGTTGCTGGTCCACGGTGAGGTCCGGCGCGGATCGCTGGGTATCGAGGTTCAGGACCTGGACGCCAGGCTGCGTGAGGCGTTATCGGTCGATGTCAGTTCAGGCGCCGTTATTACCCGGCTGCGCGAGGGCTCCCCGGCGGATGAAGCCGGTTTGCGTGCCGGCGATGTCATCGTTCGAATCGATGATCGGCGAGTGCGCGGGGCACAGGCTCTGCGCGGAATCGAAGGCATGCTGGCGGTGGGCCGTGAGGCCGAAATCGTCTACCTGCGCGGCGGCCAGGAGGGGAGGGTTGCGGTGCGCATGGAAGAGGACCTTGACTCGCGAATTTCGGGCCGGCGCCTGGATTCACGTCTCGATGGCCTGGTATTGGTGCGTGTGCCGGAGCGCAGCCGGGCCAGCGGTGTGCTGATCGAGGAGGTGCGGCGCAACAGTCCGGCCTGGCAGTCAGGTCTCCGGCCCGGTGATCTGGTCGTGGCGCTGCAGCAGCAGCCCCTGGCCGGTCTGGGGCAAATGCGCGAGCAGTTTCCGCTCGCAAGCGATAGGCCGATTGTGCTTGAAATCCGCCGGCGTGGCGCGGGCTACCGTGTGGTGCTGGAGTAGCGCTGAGAACGCACTGCTGAAGGTGGATTTCGCCCTGATCACTGCACGCGCAGGATTGCTTTCCTACAATGGCGGTTCGCCAAAAGCATTGAGTTTTCCATGGCTTGCAGAAAGTTTGTTGCCAGTGCCGTCGCAGCAGCGGCGGTTGGATTTGCGCCGGCCGGACTGCTGGCCGAGCCGGAGGAGTGGGGTGATCATCGGCTGGTACCGCGTGTCGAAGGCAGCGAAATCATCTCCTACCAGTTCGTCGAGTTCGACCGGGTGAGCCTGACTTTCGGTCCACGCGCGGACGGTGAATATCCGCACGCACGTGAGTTCGAAGGTGAGCATACTCAGCTGATCTACCTGCTGCGCAACCCGGATGTCAGCACCCTGCAGGTCAAGCGTGCCTATCGCCAGGGCCTGGAGCAAGCTGGTTTCGAAATTGATTTCGCCGGCAGTGGTCGCGACGACCTGGGCCGGCGCTTCCACCGGTTCGACACGTTTGACCGCGATCGCCCCAGGGGTGTTTCACTGGGGACGATGAACTGGCCGGGAAACCGGGCAGACCGTGACATGCGCTTTCTGGCCGCCAGTCACGCCGAAGAAGCCGTATACGTCAACGTGCTGATCTACAACAACCGAAGCGACGGCTCGCCGGCCATGCGCGTCGATGTGGTGGAGAAGCCGGAAGACGAGCATGCCCTGGGTATGACCGCGCCCGAGCCGCCTGAGGAGCAGCCGACCGAGCGCGACGAAATCGTCGCCGCCCATGATCGCGAGGACCTCAGCGCCGAGGATATCGAAGCCGGCATCGTGGCCGAGGGCCGCGTGGCCGTGCGTGACATCCTGTTCGAGTTCGACAGCGCCGAGATCATCGACGAGTCGGCCGATGCCCTGGCCACCATTGCCGATGTGCTTGAGGACAACGCCGAGC
>SKIE01000321.1 GCA_007116585.1 Wenzhouxiangella sp.
AGTGTGGTCAGTCAATGCGCTCGGGCGCCTCGCCGCGCAAGCGCTGAAAGAATCGCCGCCGGTCATCCTCGGTCATGCGGCGAGGCGTAGTGTACTCGGCCGCCGTCTCCGGGTCGTCCGGATCGACCAGCACGCCCCATAGCGGGCGCTGACTGGCAGGATCCAGCGCATAGCGGAAATCACCCACGAAAATCCGTCCCCCCTCATCCTGATCGGGATAGCGCATCAGCCAGCCGGCAGAGAAATGGTCAAAGCGAGCCAGATCCCGGCCTCGGCGCGTCGCCTGCTCCAGGCCATCGACCCGAAAGCGGGCCACCGAACCGCCGGAATAAAAGCGGGTGTCAGTCCACGGCAGCGTGCGAACAGCGTTCAGGTAAAAGTTTTCACCATCGTCGACCAGCCCGCGCCAAACGACCAGGTTGGCAAATGCCGGCTTGGCCACCAGGCGCTCGATGGCAATACCCTCGGCGTCGACCCAGTCCGTCAGCGCTGCTTCCACGCGGTGGTTCTGCCACGCGCCAAAGGCCATGTAGATCACCATCCAGGCCAGGCCCAGCGCGACGGCGCGGTGGCTGCGCCGAACGACGGCCCACACGGCCGCGGCAAGCAACGGCAGCGAATAGAGCGGATCAACCACGCTGATCCAGTTCCAGGCAACTCGCGCATCGCTGAAGGGCCACAACAACTGCGTGCCGTAGGACGTACAGGCATCGAGCAGGGGATGGGCCAGATAGCCGAGCAAGGCCCACATATAGACTTGAGCGAACAACGCGCGGCGACGCAGGAATGGCCAGACCGCCAGCGCTGCGAGCAAACTGCCCACAGGCGCGAACGCGAAGGAGTGGGTGAACTGCCGGTGATACTCGATGTAGAGCAGAGAATCCTCCGACGAGCGGATCAGCACATCAAGGTCGGGAAACATGCCGCCGGCGACACCGGCCAGAGCAGCAGCCCGCATGCGCTCGCGACGGGCTGCCGGCAGCGCCCAGAGTGCTCCGAATATGCCGTGAGTTACCGGGTCCATGAATGCGTTATGCTCAGCACCATCCAAGTCAACTCGCTGAGTCTACTCATCCGGCCACCATGTTTCTCCAAGGTCTGATCATCTGCCTGCTGCTGACGCTTGCCAGCCTTGCCCATGCTGACGCGCCCGCCAACTGTGACCCCAGGGCCGGTTTTCTAAGGGCGCTGGACGGCGCCCAGGACCTCGGACCCTGCACCGACCGTCATTTCAGGGTCGATTTCGAGTTGGGGCGGAATCTGCGTAACCTGCGCCAGGAGCGCGCTGCCTTGCTAGAGGCCGCGGCGACTGACGAGCAGGCAGCAACCCGGAACCGCCTGCGCATCGTTGAGCGAGAGCTTGAACAAGTCGAGGGCCTGGCCCGGATTCGCGGCCTTCTTGCAGCCGACAAAGATACCGGGCATCCATAGACCCAGAAGCTTTATTGCGGAGCCTCACACAGGCAGTGCGCCATCACACCGGAACGGCCCATTTGCGTCGCCTCCACCACCTGGCTCAGATCATCCAGCAGGCTGGCTCCAAACGGTGCGGTCCAGCGATGCAACAACGCAGAGCGCGGCTCGAAACCGGCAGTCTTGACCGCTTTGGCACCCATCTGGGCCAGAAACTGCTGCCAGGGTTCCAGCCGCGGTTCCACGTAAATGGCCTGGTATTCATCACCCAGCCCGGCCATGCGCGCGGCTGAGTCAATCGCCTGATTCAGCGTCCCGAGTTGGTCAACCAGGCCGCGCTCCTGGGCCTGCGATCCGCTCCAGACTCGGCCCTGAGCAACTGCTTCGACCTCATCGAAACTCATGCGCCGATGCTCGGCAACGAGGCCGATGAACTCGCGGTAGCCATGCTCGATGAAACCCTGCAGCAGACGGCGCACCTCGTCATCCATCTCGCGGTCGGGGCGCAGGGCCCCGGCCAGCGGAGTGGTACCCACGCCGTCGGAATAGATACCCAGACGAGCCAGCGTGTCCTGGAAGGTTGGAAACAGCCCGAAGATCCCGATGGAACCGGTGATGGTCGATGGATAAGCCCAGATCTCGTCAGCGCCCATGGCAATCCAGTAGCCGCCCGAAGCCGCCACGCTGCCGAAGCTGACCACCACCGGCTTGCCGGCCTCGCGTAAGGTCATCAATTCGCGCCGTATGACTTCCGAGGCAAACGCGCTGCCGCCGCCGGAATCAACCCTCAGCACAACCGCCTCGATACTGTCATCGTGCAGTGCCTGTCGAATCAGGCGCGAGGTGGAATCGGCACCAATGGTCCCGGGCGGCTGCACACCCTCGGTGATCACACCCTGGGCCACAATCACACCAACGCGGTTTTCGGGCCGCCGGATCTTGGGCTCAGGCGCGGCGATATAGCGCGCGAAGGCGATCTGACGGAAGCTGCCTTCATCATCAGGCGCGCCACGCTGTGCCAGTTCGGCGCGCAATTCCGGACGCGAGACCAGGCGATCCACCAGCCCACCATCCAGCGCTGCCTGCGCGCTGTCACCGCCAGCGTTTTCAAGCTCACGCGGCTGCTCCTGGGTCAACTCCGACACGACGCTGACCGGCATACCGCGATTGCGCGCGATAAGCGCCAGGTAGTTCTGCCACAAGTCACCCAGGAAGTACTCGGTCGCCTCCCGGTCTTCGTCCGACATATCGCTGCGAATGAAGGGCTCCATGGCTGACTTGTACTCGCCGACCCGGATCAGGTTGACGTCCACGCCCAATCGATCCAGCCCTTCGGCAAAGTAGGGCCGAAAAAAGCCGTAGCCGCTGAGAAGAATCCACCCGTCTGGATCCAGCCAGACCTCATCGGCCATCGAGGCCAGAAAATACTGGCCCTGTCCCATGAACCCACCGTAGGCGATAACCGGCTTGTCGCTGTTGCGGAACGACTCAAACGCCTCGGTCAGTTCATGCATGACCCCCGGGGCAACGCCCAGCAGATCATCGGTCGCAATCAGCACTTGCGCGATGCGGTCATCCTGAGCAGCCCGTTCCAGCGCGGTCAGGAGATCACGCAGCCGGGTTTCGCTCGCCGCCTGACCCAGCGCCTCGTTGAAGGCGCGTTCTATTGCAGAGCCGGAAAATTCCTCAACGATCACACCCTGCGGATTCAAAACCAGCGTTGTGTCGGACTCAATCACCAGCGCGTCACCGCCGCGCAGAATCACGCCGATGATCAGGGCGAAAACCAGCAAGAACAGAATATTGAATACCGCCATGCGCAGGGCGGTAATCCCGCGCCAGAAACCCAGCCACAGCCGGATGAGAATATTGGGTTGCGATCGCGAGGAAGCCATGGGTGAGTCCCGGGGAAGCCAAATGGAATGGCTCAGCATTCTAGAGAGCCGCCGTGAGCATCACAATAGGCTGATCGTCACTTTGACTCCAAACCGATTCTCATCAGGCGCCCGGACAAACGCCAGTACCGTGCCGTAAGCAACACCGCGGCAACGCTGAGCCCGGTAAGAATCCCGATCCACATCCCGGCTGGCCCCCAGTCGGCGCGGAAGGTCAGATACCAGCCCACGCTCATCCCGACCATCCAGTAAGCAAAAACGCTGTAAAGCATCGGGATGCGGGTGTCTTTCATGCCGCGCAAGGCGCCCGCAGCAGCCACCTGCAAACCGTCCGAGATCTGGAAGATGGCCGCAAACAACAGCAGGCTGGCCGCCAGCGCCACCACTTCGGGCTCGCTGGTATAGAGCCCGACGATAGCCTCCGGAAACAAGACGATGACGGTCGCAGAGGCCACCGCAAAGACCAATGCAATGCCGATCCCGACCAGACCGGCGCGCCGCGCGCCTTCGGCGTCACCCCGCCCGATGGCATTGCCGACCCGAACCGTGATCGCGCCCGATAATCCCAGCGGCACCATGAACACCAGGCCGGTGTAGTTCATCGCAACCTGGTGTGCCGCTACCGGCAAGGCGCCGAGGATACCGACCAGCAGGGCTGAGGCGGCGAACATGCCGCCTTCCATCAGCACCATGAACCCGATCGGCAAGCCGACCTTGAGCAGGCCTGCGATCTCGCGCAGGTTTGGCCCGGTCAAGCGGCCGAACACAGCAAACGGCCGGTACTGCGGCCGCCAGGCCACCCAGACCAGCATCAGGAAAAACTGCAGCCACAACACAATCGCTGTGGCCCACCCTGCACCGACAGCACCCAGGCGCGGAAACCCAAGATTGCCGAACATCAACAGCCAGTTCAGCGGAATATTGCAGGCAATACCGAGCAGCCCCACGTACATGGTCGGCCGGGTATAGCCGGCGCCTTCTGAAAAAAACCTGAGCGTCAGCATCAGCACCAGCGCCGGCGCGCCCCAGGCGATGGCGCGCAGATAGCCCATGGCAAGGTCGGCGACGGTGGTCTCTACATCCAGCGCGTCCATCACCCAGCCGGCGCTGAGCGCCAGCCC